>JACPAM010000278.1 GCA_016180805.1 Deltaproteobacteria bacterium
CCTTCGCCCTCAAAAACCATCGTGCTCGTCACGACGTTATCGAGAAAGGTTCGGTCGTGGCTCACCAGCAGCAGCGTCCCTTTGTAATCGGCCAGCAGATCTTCCAATAACTCGAGCGTATCGACGTCCAAATCGTTGGTCGGCTCGTCCAGGACCATCATGTTCGCGGACCGGGTAAAAATTTGCGCCAGCAATAAACGATTGCGCTCGCCGCCGGACAGCGCCTTCACCGGCGAGTCGATGCGCTCTGGCGGAAACAGGAAGTCTTTCAGGTAGCCGATGACGTGACGTGAACGGCCCTTGACCGTGACGTGGTCGGAGTCGCTCATGTTCTCCCGCACCGTCTTCTCGGGATCCAATCGTCCGCGCTGCTGGTCGAAGTAAGCGACCTCAAGGCGGGTGCCTCTCACCACCTGCCCGCCGGTCGGCCCCATCTCACCCACGATCAGCTTGAGCAGCGTGCTCTTGCCGGAGCCGTTGGGGCCGATGATGCCTACCCGATCGCCGCGGAGGATGGCCGTGGATAGATCGCGAATAATAAGGTTGTCGCCGTAACGGAAACTCACGTGGCGCAAGTCGACCACCAACTTGCCGGACAAACCGCCGGCATCGATCCCGAAGCTGGCCTTACCGTGCGCCTCGAGGCGCAGGCTGCGCTTCTGCCGCATGGCCTGCAAAGCTCTGACCCGCCCTTCGTTGCGCGTCCGCCGGGCCTTGATGCCCCGCCGGATCCACGCCTCTTCTTCCGACAGCTTCTTGTCGAACTTGGCGGCAGCACGCGCCTCGATTTCCAGCAGTACCTCTTTTTTGCGCAGGTAGGCGTCGAAGTCGCCGGGAAAAGAAGTCAACTTTCCCCGATCGAGATCGATGATGCGGGTCGCCAGATGTCTCAGAAACGTGCGATCGTGGGTGATGAAGATCAGCGTACCGCGGTAAGCCAGCAGAAACCTCTCGAGCCACGTGATCGCTGTGATGTCGAGATGGTTGGTCGGCTCGTCCAGCAGCAACAGATCGGGCTCGCTCACCAGGGCCCGCGCCAGCATGACCTGCCTGCGAATCCCGCCGGAACAGTCGGCAAGCGACTGGTCCGCGGGCAAACCCAACCGCGTCAAAACCGTCTCGACCTTCAGGTTGATGTTCCAGCCATCCAGCGCATCGATACGTGCCTGCAGCTCAGCCAGCCGGGCTAGGGACGATCGCTCCGCCGCGCCTGCCTGGTGTGTCACCTGGTGGTACTCCGTCAAGAGCGCGCCCAATTCGCCCAAGCCAGCGGCCACCGTTTCAAACACGGTCTGGTCCGTATCAGGGGGCACCTCTTGCTCGAGATGGCCGATGCGCAGCGTCTCCTGGCGCCAGATCTCGCCGTCGTCTGGCAGCGCGGTCCCGGTGATGGCTCGAAGCAAGGTCGATTTGCCGGTGCCGTTGCGGCCGACGAGGCACACCCGCTCGCTCGCCTCGATTTGAAAATCGACATGGGCAAGGAGCGGCAGATGGCCGTAGGCCAGAGATACGTTGTCGAGGCGAAGTAAAGTCATGGAACGCTAATTTCCGGGGAACAGAGGAGACCGAGGCCGCTTCGGCGATCTCGGCTCACAAGGCGCATTTGAGATTCCTGTTCATTGATTCAAGCGTGACCCAGGCCATCCGACACATGTAAAACTCCTTCAGCTCATGATCTGAGGGCCGGCAGCACTTCTTTGCCCAAGAAATCGATCTGCTCGTACCAATCGGCGTAGCGGAATCTGAGATCGTAGACGATATGCTCAACCCCGGCTTCTTCATAGGCCCGCGTGTCTCGAACAATGTCTTCCGGCGTTCCGGCCAGAATTAGACCCCGGATATCCTCGAGTGTTGAGAAGGTCCCGGAAGCTGGTCTCGCCCAGGTTGGGTTTTTGTCGGCCTCGTTGATCAGAGCCTGAACATTGACTTTGCTCAGCGCCGTTTCTTTGTCTCTGGCTATGCTGGTGAAGGGCATGACTCCCGCCGTTATCATTTGTCTTCCGGCTTTCTTAGAAAGCTCGCGGAGGTATTCGATGCATTTTCTGAAAGTCGCCAGAGTGATCCGCGCAGGCATCCAGCCGTCGCAATACTCCACGGCGCGCCGGCAAGAAGCTGGTGTTCCACCTCCATACCAGATCGGAATGCGAGTTGCCGGAGTAGGCTTGAGCTCGACATCCTCGAAGTTGAAGTAGTTGTCCTTGCAGGAGACTTTTTCTCCAGCCCATAGTCTGCGGCAGATGTCCGCATTGATCCTTGCTAGATCGGCCCGGTCTTGCAGCGTGTTCGGAAGGCCTGCTGCGGCGAATTCATGCGGGAATCCACCCAAACCCATGCCCATGATGAGCCGGCCATTGGAAATCGTGCTTAAACCCGCGAAGAGCTGAGCCAGATGGATAGGGTTTCTGTGACAGATCACCATGGCGGTGCCAAGGATCAGCTTCTTCGTGACCGAGGCAATCGCAGACAACATCAGCAAACCCTCGATGTGGGTATTGTCGGTTCCCTCCATCCCGTGCGGTTCGAACACGAGATGATCTCTAACCCAAACGGAGTCGAAGCCGTAGGCTTCGGCTCTTTTTGACCCTTCGATACACTTTTCAACTGATGCATGCTCGCAAAAATGAGGTAGCAGCAATCCAAACTTTAACTCCGTTTTCACTGATAAACTTCTTCTATGGCTACGCGGAGCAAATGACGTTGATCACAGCCTGGCGCTTCTCCACCGTCACCGCCTTAAGCCCGCGCTCGAGGGCCGGCACCATCTCGGCCGGATCGGTGACCTTCTCGCCATAGCCGTCGGCAACCTCCACGGCCTTCTCATAGTTGATGATACTGTCCAGGAAGGTGATCGGCTGCCGCTTGTTCTTGGCTGCATAGCCTTCGGGATGAAGCTCGACCGTGGCCCGCCGCACTGCCTGCCAGCGCCGGTTATTGAAGATCACCGTCAACACGGGCAGATTCTGTTCAGCCCCGACGTAGTGCGCCGAGATCGGGTTGCCGAACATGTAGGAGCCGTCGCCATGGGTGCCGATCACGAGCCGGTCACGCGCTGCAAGCTTGGCGCCCAGGGCGCAGCCCAGTCCGTGGCCCAACCCGGATGCGGCGCCCGCGTTCAGCATCGTCCCGGGCCGGGAGAAATCGATAAACTGCAGCATCAGCGGTGATTCCTTGATGACGATCGTGTCATCGTCCTTTATCGTGTCGATGCAATGGGTGACCCATGCCGGATGGAGCGGCGTCTCGCTCTTAACCGACTCCAGTCTCTTGCGCCAGCCCTCGCGCATCTCCTTCCACCTCCCGGCCAGCGCCGCCCGGCGCTTCTCGATGCGCCCCTTTGCCGGGGCTTCGTGCTCGGCCATCGCTTCGTCGAGCGCCCGCAATCCTGCGTGGGTGGCGCAGGCGAGGCCGATGTCGCAGGGATGGCCGCGAAGCGGCACGTAGCTGTGCAGAGGGTCGGGGCCCACGTGGATGACCTTGGCGTCATCGCGCACCTTGTCGGCGGCCGGCAGCCATGGCACCGCGACGTCGATCGCCACGATCACGTCGGCGATCTCGAGAAGGGGCTTGAGTTCGTATCCCAGATTCATCGGATGGTTGGTGGGGATCGACATGTACCGGTTGCGGTACTGGACCACGGGAATGGCGTAGCGTTCGGCGAAGCCGGCCAGCGCGTGCCAGGCCTTCGGGTTCCTGCCCGCGGAGTTGGTGATGATCAGAGGGTTTTCGGCGCCGGCAAGCAGGGCCGCCACCTCGTCGACCGCGTCGGCATTGGGAAACGGTGGAGCGGCGGCATGTTGACGCGTTGGCGAGTCGTAGGTGAACTCGTCTATCGTTGCGGCCAGCACCTCGCGCGGGAGGGAAAGATACACCGGGCCCATGGGCTCGCTCATGGCCACGGCTAGGGCGCGGTCGACGACGGTCTCGAGCTGCTGGCCGTTGCGCAGCTCGTAGTCCCACTTGGCCGATTCACGAAGCATCCCCGCCTGGTCGAACATCTCCTGGGTCCAATGGATGTCGAGGCTGCGATGTCCGACTAAGCTGTCCTCGTTGGTCGGTGTGCGTCCAGCGGTAAACAGGAGCGGCACGTTGCCCCGGGCCGCGTTCAGCAACCCGTTCATCCCGTTGGCGGTGCCAACGTTAACGTGCACCATGACCGCCTGCGGCCGCCCTGTGACCAGGAAATAGCCGATCGCCATGTGCATCGCGGTATTTTCGTGCGGACAGGTCACCGGCGTCGGGGTCTTGGTTTCCAGCACTTGCGCCTTCGCCAGCGTCTCGACCACCGGGGCGAAATCCGTACCGGAGTTGGCAAACCAGTAATCGATCCCGCGATCAGCGAGCAACGCCATGTAAGCGTCGGAGACAGTGACGTTTGTGAGCGTTATCTTCGGCATATCGTCTTATCCTCCTTACTTTGTTCTCCCGCCTTACCAGCCCAGCCACTGTAACTTTGCAAAAGCGCGGCCCTTCATGCAGCAGACAGGTGAAGGACCGAGAAAATTTCCCGGACGCTCGAGACGGTCTCTATCCGGCGCAGGGTTTTCAATAGCTCCTGTGTCTTTGCCTCACCGAGCACGGGGACGACGCAATCGTAGAACTTTTTGTCGACTTCCTCCTCGGTCAGGAAAAGCGGCGGCTGGCCTCGTCTCTGCGTGGCCCGCTGCGTAATCACCGAGTTATCAGACAGGTAGACCGTGACCTGGCCGAATCGCCTTCCCCTGGATTCGAGGTCCTGAAGTTCCGGAGGGACAAAGACATGAACCTTTTTCATCAGCCCCTGTATTTCGGCGCTTTGGATTACCGCCTCGTCGAAATGGCGCAAGCTTACCTCCCCGTCGAGGATTGCCACCGAAACGGCAAACTCCAGGCTGAAGCGGGCCTGCTCCGCTGTTCGAATCCCTTCCAGCCCCAGCAGGACCTGAAAATCCAGTTGGTGAAGCGCGCATTCAATCTTTTCGATTCGATCCGGCACTAGCTGGTTTGAGCTGCGCAGGGCGAGCAAGGCCTCCAAACAAAGGTGCGTGGACGTACAAGTGGGGAAACGCTTCAGGGAGACACCGGGCGACAAGAAGTGGAAAGGCTGACCAAGAATCTCCCTCACACGAGGCCCGCTGACGCAGTCGCCAAAGCCGTATAGTTCGATCATTCCCTTCTCCGCCTCCAGCGCGCTTTGGTTCGCGGTAAAACCTTTCTCCGCTAGAAGCGCAGCGAGGACTCCGTTTCGCGCCGCCTGCCCGGCGTGCAGCGGTTTCGTCATGGTCCCAAAGTTTGATTGCAGTCCGCCGGCCATGGAGGCTGCGATCCCAAGAGCATGGCCAATTTTCTCCGGCGGAAGACGCAAAAGCCACGCCGACCCCACCGCGCCTCCCAACGTACCGATGATCGCTGTGCTGTGCCACCCGCGGCGATAGTGCTCAAGGGAGATGAGGCTCGCCAGCTTGCACTCCACCTCAACGCCGACGATGTAGGCGCACAGGGCATCCATTCCGGAGAGGTCCCGAGCTTCGGCAAGGGCCAGAACCGCCGGAAGTACCGGAGCGGAAGGATGCATCGGGGTCAACGCCACTCCGCCGTCGTCGAAATCAAGAGCATGAGCCAGAGTTCCGTTGACCCAGGCAGCATCCGCAGCCGTTGACTTTCCCGATCCGCTCCACAGCGAGGATTCCCCTTCCCCGCTCCGCCGAACCACCTCCCGGAGAATCCCGGATATCGAGCCGCGGGAGGAGGCCACTGCGACGCCGAAAGTATCGACCACATGCTGCTTGGCCCTCCTGTACACCTCCGGCGGAATTTCTTCGGCCTTTATACGGGCGGCAAATTCAGCTATAGCTCCGGTGGCTCCCAAGCGCTCAGCCTTTCTTACTTTCCGTACCTTTCCCGGGTTGCGGCGCCCGCCGTGCGGCGGCCGTCAAGACGGGAAGAAAGCTGACAAGATCCGCAACGACACCGTAGTGCGCGACCCGGAATATGCGCGCTCTCGGATCGGAGTTGATCGCGATGATCAATGAAGAATCTTTCATGCCCGCCACGTGCTGTGACTCCCCGGAAATCCCACAGGCGATGTAGACTTTAGGACAAACCGTCTTGCCTGAGATCCCCACCTGCCTTTCCACGGGGAGCCATCCCAGGTCAGCGATCGGTCGCGAGCACGCCACGGTTGCTCCCAGAGCTTCCGCGAACTCCTCCACAATCTTCAGGTTAGTCCTCTCACCAATCCCCCGCCCCACGGCGACAATTTTCTCCGCCTTGGAGATATCCTCGCTCTCGGCCCGGCGGGTGATACCCTCTGAGCGAATCCGAACCTTGGAGGGAGGCCTGAAGCGGAACTCCTTGACCCTCGGCGGCTCGTCGTTCGCGGCGGCATCCTTGTGCGCGGCAAATCTCTGTAAAGTAATAAAATAAGGCGGCTCTCCTTGAAGAGACACCCGACCCCAGCACAGTTCTCGCAAATAAGGCCGGATCACTTCGATCCTGGAGTCCTTGACCTCGACCTCTAGACAATTGGATACAATCGGCGCCTTACAACGATAGGCCAAGGCCGGCGCTAACTCCGCGCTCACGTAGGAATGGCGAAAAAGGACGAGATGTGGGGACGCCTCGTCAAGAATCGATTCGAGGGCCGGCCGGAAAAGCTCTGGTTGGTACTCGCGCAGGCTCGGATCACTCACAATCGCAATTTCCTTGCACTTCAACCTTCGGGCCTCGGCCAACAACTCCTCGCCGATATCCCCGACCAAGGCTCCGATGGTAAATCCCCCCAATGCCTCGGCGACCTCATTCCCCTTGCTGACGAGCCTCGTCATCTCCCCTTGAAGCTTCCTGCCATCGTGCTCAAGGTATAGAAGGACTTTGGAGCTCATGGACCTAATCCGAATTATTCACAGCCAAATAACCCTGACGTCGTTGCCTGCGACCGAGCGGAGCGCGAGCGAGGCTGCGGACGTCCGATTACGAACGGCACGACCCATGGCATGAACCCATCGGCCGCAGCCGAGAGCGCGTTCCCCGAGGGAGCTTAGTGCACCGGGCGCGGCCCGATGGCCCGGTCCCCGAGCAGCTTTCGAGAGAATCCGGCCTAACTGGCCTCGCGGATCCTCTCGACAATGAAAGCCGCCACCTCTTGCGGGCTTCCCTGAAGCATCGCGGCCGATTGGGGCACCATGGGAGCCATAATTTCCTCGATTCTTTCCTTCCTATATCGCCCTAGAATCTCCGCGGGAAAACCGAGCTGTTCGGGATCCAGAACTTCGAGCGCTTTTTGTCGGGCGCGTAACCGGCGGGCCGGGGGCGCGTAAGTAAGCGGGCAGATGCCGGTTTGAACGGCGAGGACCGAAGGAAGTTGAACTTCAAGTCTTTGAAGCCTCCCCTCTCCTAGCTCTCTTTGCACGATGACCGTACCTCTGTCCGCTATGATCTCAATCGAAGTGACGGCGAAAATGAAGGGCCGGCGCAGGCTTTCGGCCACGAGGCCTCCGACCAGGCTGGCCATATGGTCGGCGGATTGAACACCCACGAGCACGAGGTCAGCTTCTTTTCTCTCAACGGCCTTTCCTAGAAGCGTCGCCACCTCCCACGGGCTCCCGGCCGAGCTGTCTATCCGCAGCGCTTCGTCCGCCCCTTTCGCGAGCGCCAAGTAAAGAATTTCCTGGCTCTCGAGGCCGCCCAAGGTCAGCGCCGTGACTTTGGCGCCGATTCTTTTCTTCCACCTGATCGCTTCATCCAGAGCATACTCATCCGACTCGTTGAGAATGACCGAGGCAGTGTCAAAACTGAGATGATTACCGTCCGTAGAGAAGGAAAAGTTTCCCGCTTCCTCGGGAATCCCTTTGCAGCAGACCGCAAGGTGCATCCTTAGTACATCCGGTAAGCTTAGCGGCCTTTGACGTACCGAGCGGCGGAGATTCCGGCCTTTCGCCCCGTGATCGAGCCCCGTGTCAGTCCCGAACCGCTGGGGTAGTTGTGATAGAAAAATCCTCCGACCATCTCTCCTATGGCCCAAAGCCCCGGTATCGGACGGTCGTCTTCGCTTACGACCCTGCACTGAGGGTCGACCCGAACACCGCCGTAAGTAAAAGTGATGCCGCAAGTAACGGCATAGGCGTAAAATGGCGGCGAATCGAGCGGCAGCGCCCAGTTGGACTTGACGGGGGTGATTCCCCTGGTCCGTTTCCCGTCTCTCCCTGAAGGGTCGAATTCGCCTTCTTGAGCCGCCTGATTGAACCCTTCGATGTTAAGCCTGAGTCTTTCGCTATCCATCCCAAGCTCCTCGGCAAGCTCCTCCACGCTCTGGCCAAGCAGAGGGCGGCTATTCATATAGGGACTCCTCAGCAGGGGGAGGGTCTTTTGGTCAAAGATCTGGTAAGCGATGCATGCGGGCTGTTCCAATATCTTTCTCCCGATCTTCGCATAGGTGTAAACCTGAAAGTCTTCTCCCTCGTCCACGAACCGCTCCCCTTCCCTGTTCACCATAACGCTAAAGGGATAGGAATAACGCGTGGTGTCCGTGGACTCCGCCTCCACATCCGCAGCCTCCGCGTCTATAACGGACGCATGACAGCCACTCCAGTGGCCGAAGGGGGCCGCTCCCTTCTCCAGGGCCATACGTAATCCGTCTCCCGTGTTGTAGCGCGTTCCCCTGACCTTAACTAAGTCCCAGCCGGGACCGAGATAGCGGGCTCTCATCTCCGGATTCGCCTCGAAGCCGCCGCAGGCAAGAATAGTGGCTTTGGCGCGAAACTCTTTTGTGCCCTCAGGTGTTTGGGCCAAGACTCCATAGACCGCCCCGCCGGAGTCCGCCAATAACCCAACGGCTCGGACACCGTAATAGATGGGAACCCCGGTTTGGTCCACGATGTCGAAGAGCATATCGACCAACCCCCTGCCGCCTCCCCTAGCCATCACCGGGACTGTTCCCGACCGCCAGACGAATGTCTCCCCGCGCTTCGAGGCATGGGTTAAATGCAACTCCCATACGAGTCCCCTAGAGGCCATCCACGAGATCGTGGGCAAAGACTCCTCGACCAAGAGCTTTGTCAAAGTCGGATCGGCAAGTCCCTCAGTAACCCGTATCAAGTCATTGTGGAAGCTGTCGGCGGGATAGGGCTCTACCTCAACCTTGGTGAATGGCAGCGTGGGCGATTCTGCCAACAGCGGGCGGATGGCGTCAAAATTTCGAAAAGCAAAACGGAAGATCCCGCCGGAGAACCCGGAGTTGCCGCCTCTTCTCTCCACTGGCGCGCGCTCGATGATCGCCACCTTTGCGCTCTCCTCGTGGGCTGCCAAGGCAGCCACGAGCCCGGCATTACCGGAGCCGACGATCAAAACGTCTGTGTCATTGACCGGCCCGCTTGCCACCGCTGTCCCCTTTTAAGTCCACACTCCCGCGCAACCTTTTCTCTTTCGGCTTCAGGAACGCTCTCCATAAAGGCTGCGGAAGAAGCCACTGTCCTCCAGCTCTTTTACATAGCGGTGCTCGACGAACTCCGACGGCTTCCGACCCTTGGCGCCAGGGTGCCGGGGAGCGACCTCGAGCAGGATATTCTCAATCCCCTTAAGATCCACATAGGGGATCCGCTCGAGAAATGGAGCATAGGTATCGTAGGTCTGCACAAGCTTTTTCTGGTCGGAGGTTCGCGTATACTTCTCCAGGACCTTGACGCTGAAGTCCCTCTGAGTACGATAGATTTTGATCCCTTCGGCAAAGGCTCGCATGGCCCCTCGAAGAGCCTGATCTTTCTGTTTCATTGTCGCTTTTCGAACGATAACCGGGGCATGGGGAAAAAGGAGATCGCGGCCAAAGTCCACCAAAACGTTGAACCCCAACTCCTTTAAGTCAAGATTGAGCGGCGAGGAGACGAAGCCGGCCCTCACGACTTTAGCCTGAAGGCCGGCTGCGATCTCGGGGATTCCACCCAGTTGAATGATGGCAACGTCCCGGTCAGGCGAGAGCTTGAACTGCCTGAGGGCCATTCGGCTCAGCAAATCGGTCGCCGATCCGAATTGGGTAATACCCACGCGGCCTCCGCGCAGTTCCTCCACGCTCTTTACGCCGGGCTGGCCCATCATGTAAAAGCCAACCGGACGATTCAGGGCCGTCGCCAAAACCACCACGTCGGCGCCGCTGAGATTGGCCTCCACCGCCGGGTTTGCCGCGACATGGGCAATGTCGATATCTCCCGATACAAGCGTCTGGATCATCCTCGAGGCACCGCGAATAAAGATCATCTCCACATCGACACCGTTCTTCTCGAAGAGCCTTGCTTCCTTGGCAATCCAGGGCGTGGCCAGCGCCCCGGAAGGAGAAACATAAGCTAACTTGAGCTTTTGCAATTGAGCTCCGGCATCTTGCACAGCCGCAAGCCCGAGGAGAAAGAGGCTAAGGATAAGAATCTTACTGAGCGTGAAAATTCTCGTTTTCATTCCAACCTGCCCCCCGTACGGCTTTTAGCGAAACAGAGCACAAAGCGTGCCCCAAGCAGAAATTTTTCTTCTTCGATCACCCCTGGTGGTAGGTCTTACGCCAACTGTAGCCCTTCTAGATTTATCAAAGGGTAGTTCATTCGGGACGCCTGCGCAACCTTTTTCCCCGTCCTCTTTCTCTTCCGCAGCAATTACGTTACGCTGGCAAAAATCCGCAACCCCGATGACATCCGTGCGTATACCGAGACTCCGTTTATTCTATGGTTGGTGGGTGGTGATTGCGGGCGCGCTGGCGCATGCGGTCACCACGGGTCTCGGATACTTCGGGCTCAGCGCCTATTTCCCGTCCCTGGAGCGAGAATTTGGTTGGAGCAGGACGGCTATTTCGGGCGCTTTCTCCCTTGCTCGCGTGGAATCCGGGCTGATCGGGCCAGCGGAAGGATTACTGACCGATAAGCTTGGTCCCCGTCGTGTCATCCTCATCGGTGTCGGCCTCTCCGTCCTTGGCTTTCTCCTGCTCAGCACGGTGAACTCGCTGCCCATGCTCTACGCGGTGATGATCCTCGGAATCGTGTTAGGGTCGAGCCTGGGGTTTTTTGTTCCCGTCAGCGTGGTTGTCGCCACCCTGTTTCAGGAACGGCGGGGGCTGGCCTTCGGAATCTTTCGGATGGGTCCCGGCCTATCCGGAGTCCTCATGCCACTGGTCGGGTGGTCGATCGTTTTCTGGGGTTGGAGGATGACCGCGGCGGCCTCGGCCTTTGTGCTCTTGGTGGTGGGCCTTGCTCTGGCGCGGATCGTCGGTCGAAGCCAGAGACTCCAGGAGAGTCGGACCGACGATATCGCCGACGCCCCTTCCTTAACCGCCGACTTGCGAGTAAAGCCCGGCACTCAAAATTCTGACCATCCAATCCCGCAGGTTGAATTCACGCTGAAAGAGGCTCTGGGCTCGTTCGCCTTCTGGATGCTCGCCATTGCGACGGGGTTGAGACACATGGTCACGGAGGGCATTTCCGTCCACTTCGTCGTAATGCTGGTGGATCGCGGCTGGAGCCAGGAATTGGCGAGCAGCATGCTTGGGATCTCGAACCTGGTCAGCGTGCCCGCACGCTTGGGATTTGGGTGGCTGGGAGATCTGCTGGATAAGCGTGGATTAATGGTGGGCCTCCTGATCGCTCTCGGGATCGCGGCCCTGTTCATGGGTTGGTTTCCCGAGGCAAGAGTTTTTCTACCCTCTATGGTGATCTATTCCCTGACCTACGGGGGACTTGCCTCGCTCCAGGAATCCATACGGGCCGATTACTTCGGCACTCGCCATTTCGCGAGCATCCAGGGATTCAGCCGCCTGATCACTACTTGCGGCAGCTTCCTTGGCCCGCTCGCGGCGGGTTATCTCTATGACTTGACCCGGAGCTACACCCTAGCTTTCAGCTTATTTAGCGGGGTGAGTCTGCTCGCCACCCTCTGCATGCTGCTGGCGCGCCCTCCGGTAGCACACAACGGCTCGCGGAGTTGACGACAAGGAGGCCCATTCGCCTGCGCGACGACCGTAGGGTTTGAAGCTTATCTCCGAGCGTACACCCAGATTCGACCTTCTCGGTCGAAAGCGAAGACCTGGTACGGCTCAGGAGCGCCCCCCTCCATACCCGGGGAGCCGATAGGCATCCCGGGCACCGCGAGGCCGATGACAGCGGGCTTTTCCTTCAACAGGCGAACAATGAGATCCGCCGGTACGTGACCCTCAATCACATAACCATCCACGACCCCCGTGTGGCAAGAATGGAGCGACCTTGGCACCTTATACTTTTCCTTCACGGCCACGAGCTGGTCATTGGTAACGTCTTTTTTATTCACGCCAAACCCGTTTGCTCGTAGGTGACCCACCCACCCGGAGCAGCACCCTCAGGTGGGACTCTGGTAGACGACCAGAGCCGGACCCGCGAGAGCCGGTTTCGAAATCAGCGTTGCAGCCCCTGCCAATGCGAAGCCTAAAACAGATAGCGCCAGTATTTTCCCCGATCCCTTGAATTTCACGGTTGTTCCCTCGAAAGCTCGTCGGGAGCCGATCCGCCTCAGGCGGACGCGGCCGATAAACTAAGCTCCCTCGGGAAGCGCGCTCTCGGCTGCGGCCGAGGGGACTGGCTCCGCGAAGCGGTGCCTGTCCCCGTTACTCGGCCGATGGGTTCATGCCATGAGTCGTGCTGTTTGTAATCGGACGTCCGCAGCCTCGCTCGCGCTCCCCTCGGTTGCGGAAAAGGACTTCTCGACTCTTCATATTGTCTTTTATTTACACGAAGGCAACAGGCGGCGTGCTGAAAAAGAACCAGCTCGTTCGGAGGCGTAAATGGAAGGAAGAGAATCGCGGGCATGACCCGCGATCTTGGCCACATCTTCGAGTACTACAAGGAGTTCCTGAGCGACTGTTTCTTTGGTTTTCAACCGCATCTCAGACCTGATGGTTTGGAGTTCATGAAGGAGGGAATCTAAGGAAGCCTGGAGCTTGTCGAGCCGAGAGAGGGTTTCCAAATGGGTGTCCACGGGCGGACAAAAATGCAAATTTTGTACCAATGCAGTCCTCTAAATTGTCATCAAAAATCCCATGTTTTTTAAAGAGATTTTTTAACCAACCCTCCCCTGTCGTGACAAACATCGGCACATCGCTGCGTTCCCTATCGCAATTTGTTACCCTGCCGCACATTTTTTCCTTCGTTCCGGGGCCTTTCAGCCTGGGCCGCGGGCGGCAAACACTTCCGATAACCATGGCTAAGCGGTTGGTTTTTCAGTGGAAATCGCGGCTGGGGGCGGAGATTACACGCAAATCGATCTGCGGCATCCAAAGTTTCTCGGCCACGATGTGGAGCACGCCCTGCTCGACCTGGAGGGTACCGGTCACGCCTAAAAACTTGGCTGTTTTCGCCAGGACGGCATACTCTTCGAACACCCTCTCCCAGAGAACGACGTTCACAAAGCCCGTCTCGTCCTCCAGCGTCATAAAGACCACACCTCCCGCCGTTCCCGGTCGCTGGCGGCAGATGACGACACCGGCATAGCGCACGTGTCCGCCGTTCGGCATAGAAGAGACGGTACAAGCGTCCGGAAGGCCTTGGGCTCTGAGTTCTGAGCGCAACGGCTCGAGCGGATGTCGTCTCGGACTATGAGAGGCGGAGCGATAATCCCACCCGACTTCCTCGAAGGCGCTGAGGGAATGGAACGTTGGGCCGACCTCGTGGACTTGAAGCGGAAGGGATTCGTTTCGCGTGCGGGTAAG
>JACPAM010000279.1 GCA_016180805.1 Deltaproteobacteria bacterium
TGGGGTTCTGCCTCGGGTACGTCGCACTGCTACTGGCCCGCGGCGTGTTCGGGCCCTCCGCCTATTTCGTTACGATGCAGCGAGCCGTGAGCTTCCTCGGCTTTTTTCTGAAGGAGGTCTTCATCGCCAATCTCCGCGTTGCCCACGATGTCCTGACCCCGCCTTTTTACATGCGCCCGCGCGTGCTCGCGCTTCCTCTAGACGCCTTGACCGATATCGAGATCACGCTGCTGGCCAATCTGATCTCCCTGACCCCGGGGACGCTGAGTCTCGATGTCTCCTCCGACCAGCGCGTCCTTTACGTTCATGCGATGTATGCGGTCGATGCCGAAGCAGCCAGGCGGGAGATGAAGGAAGGGCTGGAGCGGCGCCTGCTCACGTTGCTGCGCGGAACGAGCGCCGGAAACAACTCAGGAGAGCAAAGCCCATGCTGAGCGGTGTCTTTACGCTATTAAGTCTGGCGATCCTGCTAGCCCTTTTCCGGCTCATGCGTGGCCCGAGTCTTCCGGACCGGGTGGTCGCGCTGGATTTGACGGCAACCATCGTGATTGGTTTCATCGCGGTTTACGCTGTCGCCACCGAACGACCCCTGTTTCTCGATCTGGCGATGGTGTCGGCGCTGATCGTGTTTATCGCCACGGTGGCCTTCGCCTATTTCATCGAGAAAGGGACACGACCATGGCCGAAGTCCTGAGCTCGCTGCTCCTGCTTGTCGGCGCCAGCTTCACCCTGATTGCAGCCATCGGCGTGGCGCGAATGCCCGATCTCTTCACGCGGCTTCACTGCTCGACGAAGTCCGCAACCCTCGGGGTCGGCTGCATGATGCTCGGCGCCGCGGTCCATTTCGCCGAGACCGAGGTGTGGGCCGCTACGATCCGCAAACTCACGTGCTGGCGAGTCGGGTGGAGCCCGTGCGGTCAGACAGCGGGAAGACGACAAATTCTCCCTGACTTTCCCGGCCCTTTCGGGGCTGTGCGGCAGCCGGCTTCGCCGCTCGCATGCCCTTCGTCGGGCCGCCGCGCGAGTGTTGACATACGGTTTGTCTTTGCTATGGTGGAACACGCTTTTTATGCAGATGATCACGCGTAAAAGCTACCTGGCTCACGTGCTTGCGTGGGCATGCATTACCATGGCGGGTTTCTATCTTCCGCTCCATGACCATCTCGACTCGCCGCCCGGGAAGGCCGACCTGATTCCGGTTGTAAAGATCAAGCAGGTTCCAAGGTACGAGCATAACGGAGAGTTTGCGCCACCGCTCGCGTCGTCGGTAACAAACTGGGTTCCCGCTCCCCATGTCTCGATTCTCAGATTTGACTTCAAGCAGAACCTCCGTCTCTGGCCGGTTGTAGCCTCTGGGATTACACGCTCGCCGCCACTCGCCTAACCGCGGCAAATCCGGACCAATTCCTCTGACCTTTCGCTTTCCCCGAAGTAGGGAACGCACCGGGCTAAGGGCCAAAGAGTGGCCGTGCTAGGCCGGCCGTTCCGGGCGATTGCACCCGGAGGGCGGGGCCAAAGAGTGGCCGTGCTAGGCCGGCCGTTCCGGGCGATTGCACCCGGAGGGCGAGCAATGACGGATGAAACGAGAATGAATACGGAGCGATTACTCAATTCGCTGTTTCACCAAGATCCGATGGCGTCGGCCACCTTTGCTGAGACCGTGCGGCGCAAGAGCCCTCTCGATCCCGAAAAGATGCTCATGCTCGCGGTCCTGGAAGACGCGGTCTTTTGCATCCAGAAAAATCTCCGCAGCACGAGCCGCAAAGGGCAACGCTTGATGCAGGAGACGGAAGATTGGATCGGTGAAGAGGACGACGAGTGGCTTTTTTCCTTCAACAATATCTGCGAGGTCCTTGGCCTGGACGCCCGTTATCTGCGTCAGGGACTGTTGCGATGGAAAAAAACGCTGCTGCGAGAACCGCGGCCATTGGAGCCGACCCGGCAGCAAAAACGGCTGCGACGATCCCACAAAGGAATCAAGCTAAGCAACGCTGCCTAGAAAGCGGCGCGGGGCTTCCCGCCCGAAACGCTAGACTGACGGCTCCCGAAGGTACCGGGGAGCTTCGAGATCCTTCCCGATGAGGCCACAGGAAACGATGAACTTGAAGGCCTCCTCCACGGTGTAGTCTAGATCGATCACTTCGCTCGGCGACACGAGGACGAGAAACCCCGAGGTCGGATTTGGGGTCGTGGGAATAAAGACGGTAAGTACCTTGTCCGCCGAGACCAGATTCATCGTATCGCGGCGCTCGGCGGCAACGAAGCCGATCATCCAGAGACCTCTGCGGGGGTACTGGATCAGGACCACGCGCTGGTTCCACCACTTGCTTCGTGGCGCTGTAGATGGTTTTCACCAGGGGCAGCCGCAGCAGGAGGCGCTCAAAAGTCCCCAGAATCCGCCGGCCGATGATGTTGGCGCCAACCAGGCCGAGAAGGAAGATCACCGCGAGCGAGAGTCCCAGGTTAACCAAGGGAACAAGCGGTCTCAGCCAGGTGTGGTTATCGGCACCGAAAGCCCGGAGCGCGGCTTTGACGAGCGGCGCGCTGGCGCCGGCGAATATCTCGAAGAGAAAGGCAATGAGGAGATAGGTAACGACGAGTGGCAAGAGGATCAGCAGGCCGGTCAGGAACGTGCGGCGCAGGAAATGCGGTCTGGCTTCTTTGACCATGAATTTGGTACCCCCGAAGTAACTTAGATTGTAAACGATCCTGCGCCGGAAGTCTCACACTCCAAACGGCGGAGCCAAAAAGCCCGGCGGCTTAGTTGATCCGCTTCTCTTCGTGGAAAAGGTGAATCCGGTCCAGGTCCACCGCAAGGTGCAGGGTTTCCCCTCGGCGAAGGGTAAGGTTTCCGGGCAGGCGCGCGATGACGGGAACCGGCCCGCACCGCAGATGAACGAATCGATCCGATCCCAGATCCTCGACGATCTCCGCCTCACCGTGCAAACACGCATTCTCCGGGCGTGTCGGCTGAAAATGTTCCGGCCGAATCCCCAAGACCAGAGGCTTACCCGCGCACTCCGGCCACCGATCGCGAAGAACAGTGGAAAGATCGACTTCAAAAGCCGCGCCTTTGAAGATCGCGCCCTTTTGGTCCATCTTGCCCTCGACCAGATTCATCTGGGGGCTCCCGATGAAGCCAGCTACAAAAATGTTTTTGGGCCGGTGGTAAACCTCAGCGGGCGTCCCGGTCTGTTGAATCTCGCCATCGTTGAGCACGATGATTTTCTCGCCCAGGGTCATCGCCTCGGCCTGGTCGTGGGTCACATAGAGAATCGTCGCATTCAGCCTGCGGTGAAGCCGCGCGATCTCTACGCGCATAGAGGCCCGAAGCGCAGCATCGAGGTTTGAGAGCGGCTCGTCGAAAAGAAAGATCAGCGGTTGCCGCACGATGGCCCGTCCTACGGCGACCCGCTGTCTTTGCCCACCGCTCAGCTCCTGCGGCTTGCGCCTGAGCTGCTCTTCGATCTCGAGCAACCGGGCCGTCTCGAGGACCCGCCTCTCGATCTCTTCGGTTGGATAGCGGCGCAGCCGAAGCGAAAAGGCCAGGTTCTCGTAGACACTCATGTGAGGGTAGAGCGCGTAGCTCTGAAAAACGAAGGCAACATCTCTCCGCCGCGGGGGCAGGGAGTCAATGCGCGTCCCTCCAAGCGCGATGGTGCCGGAGCCGGCCTCCTCGAGGCCCGCGACCAAACGCAGCAAGGTCGTCTTGCCGCATCCCGAAGGGCCGAGCAAGATGCAGAACTCGCCGTCGTCGACCTCGAAGGAGACCCGCTTCAGGACCGCCGTCGCGCCAAACGACTTCGAAATATTTTGGACCGAGAGCGAAGCGATTTTCTACCTCCCCTAGCCTGCTTCTCTCGAGAGCTCCTCGGGGGCCCAGTTATCAGGCCGCGGCAAGGGGACTGGCTCGCTTGCGTGCCTGTCCCCCTCAGGAAGCTCCCTCGGGAAGCGCGCTCTCGGCTGCGGCCGATGGGTTCCTGCCATGAGTCGTGCTGTTGGTAATCGGACGTCCGCAGCCTCGCTCGCGCTCCCCTCCGTCGCGGGCAAAGACGTCCGCGGCCTTCCTCCTCGTCCCCCTCGGGCTTGAGGAGTGGGTCCCGGCTTTCATGAGCGAGGGTGAACCTAAACTCCATGAAAATTCCCTCGAAAGCCTACTCCTGACTACTTCACCCTTTGATTGCTCCCGCCGACAACCCGCGCACGATTCGCCGCTGAAAAATAAGGGTCAAGACGATGAGCGGCAGCGTGGCGATAGTCGAGGCCGCCGCGATCTCTCCCCAGGGCATCGTGTACTCTCCGGGAAAAAGCGCGATCCCCACGGGAAGAGTCTGGAGCGCCGGATTCGTGAGGATGAGCAAGGCGAAAAAGAACTCGTTCCAGACATGGATAAAGACCAAGATCGACGCGGTGAAGAGCCCGGGCGCCGCCAGCGGCAGGACGATTTTCCAAAGCGCCTGCACCCACGTGCACCCGTCGACCAAGGCCGCCTCTTCCACCTCGTACGGCAGCTCCTTGAAGAATGTCGCCAGGATCCAAACCGCCAGTGGGAGCGACAGCGCGATGTAAGCGGCGACAATGCCTTGATACGTGTTCAGCCAACCGAGAGTGTTTAGAATCCTCCACACCGGACCGGCAATGGCGATCTGAGGAAACATCGAGATCGCGAGCAGGAGCATGAGGTAGAAGCGGGTCCAGGAAAGGCGAAACCGGGTCAAGGCGTAGGCCGCCAACGAGCCGATCAGAATGCTGATCAGGGTCGTCAAAGTGGCGACGATGGCGCTGTTGCGGATATACCTGAGCAGGCCATAGTTTCTGAGCGCCGAGTCGTAAAAGCCCCAATGAAACTCGGGAACGATCTCCGGCGGGATCGCCGTGATCTGCGCCGGGCTCTTCCACGAGGTCAGCACGAACCACAGAAACGGCACCAGGCTGAAGCCGCCGATGACGACCCACCACAGCGGTTGTAGCGCTTTTCGGCTCATCGCTCCGATCGCTCCAGGATCCGCGCCCCGAGCAGCCGGATGTAAAGGAGAGAGAGCACGAGCGAGAGAAAGAAGACCACGACCGCGATCGCCGATCCGTAGCCGATCATCCCTTCGGCAAAGGTCTTCTTGTAGCCGTAGAACTGGAGCACGTTGGTGGCGTCGGCAGGCCCTCCCTGCGTCATGACGAATACGAGATCGAAAACTCGCAGCGCATCGATGGTCCGGAACAGGAGAGCCAGGAGCAGAGCCGGCTTGAGGAGCGGCAGCGTGATATGGTGAAACTTCTGCCAGGCGCTCGCCCCGTCGATGCTCGCGGCCTCGTAGAGCTCGTCGGGAATGGTCTGGAGCCCCGCCAGGATGATGAGCGCGGCGAAGGAACTCGTCTTCCAGATATCCGCGGTCATGATCGCGAGTACCGCCAGATCGGGCTCGGCGAGCGGCGCGAGGTAGAGATGGGTGGCTTCACCGAAGAGAAAAAAATTGATCAGCCCGTAGCGGTCGTTGAATATGAATCGCCACATCTGCGAGGAGACCACCGTGGGGATTGCCCACGGCACCAGCACGATCGCCCGGAGCAGGGCCCGACCGCGAAACGACTCGTTCAAGACCAGAGCCATCGAGAGCCCCAGCACGACCTCCAGCGGCGCGGTCACGGCCACGAACAGGAGCGTGGTGCCCAGCGATTGCATCGCCACCGGATCGGTGACGAGATCGCCGTAGTTCTCCCAGCCGACGAATCTTTGCCCGAGCCAGGGAAGCGCGAGAATCAGGCGGTAAAAGCTCAGCCGAAAGGACTCGAAAATGGGATAGAGCGAGAACAACAGGACGAACACGAGGCTCGGTAGGACGTAATACGAGGCGACGCGCTGGGCCCCCTTCATGGCCGGGTCCCCTCGCGCAGCAGATCCAGGACGCGATCCATGTCACGGGAAGCCGAACGGGCCAACGACTCGATGTTGGAGTCCCGCAGCGCGATGGCGGAGCTGAAAAAGCGCTGCATGATGTTGGAGAGCGGAACGTACACGGGCGTGCGCGGCCTTGGGACGGCGTTGACGAAAGTGTCGAACTGGGTCTCGAATTCGGGCCGCTTCTTGAGAATGTCCGCATCGCGATAGAGCGCTCTCAGCGCCGGCGCCCGACCGCCGTATAGAGCGATTTGCTTTTGCATCCGGGGGCTGGACATGAAGCTCACGAATCTCCAGGCGAGATCGGGCTTGCGGGAGAAGCGGCTGATCCCGAGCTGCCAGCCCCCCAGCGTAGAAACGCTCTTCCCTCCTGGAAACGCCGGCAGCACCGTCATTCCCACCTTGCCGGCCACGCGGGAGCGCTCGGGATCGTTGGCGATCTCCCAGGCATACGGCCAGTTACGGTGGAAGACCGCTCGTCCCTGGGCGAACAGCGCCAGCGACTCCGGCTCCTGGTAAGCGAGCACGCCGCGGGGCGAAATCTCCCCGATGATGCGGTCGCGCACGAAGCGAACCGCTTCGACGACCTCGGGGCGGTGAAGCGTTCCTTTGAGCGCATCGGCGTCCCACAGGGCTCCCCCATTGCCCAGAACGTACTCCATCATGTTGCAGATCAGGCCCTCGTATTGTTTGAACTGGCCGGAGAATCCGGTCAGTTGCGGATCATTGGCTTTCGCCAGGACGGCTTTGGCCTGAGCGACCAGCTCGGGCCACGTGCGCGGCGGCGAAAAGCCGTATTGGGCGAGCAGATCCTTGCGGTAATAAAGCATGCCTGCATCGATGAAGAGCGGAACGCCATAGATCTGCCCCCGGTAAGTGTTGGCCAGTATCGGCGCCACGAGAAATTTTCCCCTCTCGGCCGGTGGAAAGTAGCGATCCAGCGGGAGCGCCCAACCTGCCGCAGCAAACTCTGCCGGCCAGATGACGTCCATGAAAAAGACATCCATCTCGGGGTCGCGATTCTTGAGCTTCTGCGTGACCAGATCATGGAAATCAGTTGAGGAGTGCGGGCCGATCTCGCGGGTGACCTTGATTCCTGGGTTTGCGGCCTCAAAATCGGCGATCGCTTGATCCCAGACCTTCGGGAACTGCGATTTCCAGGTAACAAAGCGGATTTGAGTCTCGGCCCCTAAAAAAAGTGGCGACAGAAGTAAAACAGGCAACAAGAGCGCTATAGAGAGTGAAAGGCTCATTACGCGTAAACATGAATATCTTACATCAATGGCTCCGCTTGTCTAGGATTGACCGCCAACTTCTCCGTGATACCCTAGAAGTGACAGCTCGGAGGTACGGAGAGGGAAGATCTCCCTTGCCAGGGATGGAAAACTTTGGGAAATCAACAACCCGCAAGAGTTGGGTAGAGGTCGCCCAAAAGATTCCGGTCAAGGTGGAAAATCTTCCACCGGAACTTCAACTCGAGGCAGTTCAACCGCCAGAGGTCGATGCGACCGCTACGAGGCCAAGGCGCACAAGGTAACCATTGACGTCTCTCTGGCAGGGTTAGGCTGCAGAACCTTTCGCATCAGGTCAGTGGAGAAGGCAGCGAACTCAGTCATCAGCCTCGGCGCGGTCCACCTGAGAGACCGGAGATGCCGTTTCCGGGTGTGGGCTCCTCTGGCATCGAGGGTGGATATCCGCTTTCTTTCTCCGAAAGATAGGCTCGTACCCATGGAAGCGATGCAACGAGGATACTATCAAGTCATTTTGGAGAACATTAAACCAGGAAGTCTCTACTTCTACCGACTAGAGGAAAAGGAACGACCCGATCCTGCCTCTCGTTCTCAGCCCCAAGGTGTCCAGGGCCCATCTCAAGTGATTGACCCTAATTTTCCATGGGACGACAGTAATTGGTTTGGCCTGCCGCTTAGAGATTACATCATCTACGAGCTTCACGTGGGAACCTTCACGCCGGAAGGTACATTCGATGCAATCATTCCCCACCTCCAAGAACTGAGAGAGCTGGGAGTCACTGCAGTGGAGCTTATGCCGGTGGCCCAATTCCCCGGAAATCGCAACTGGGGATACGACGGCGTTTATCCGTTCGCCGCGCAGAATTCATACGGTGGTCCGGAAGGCTTAAAGAAGCTTGTCAACGCCTGCCACCGGCGTGGTCTCGCAGTGATTCTCGATGTCGTCTACAATCACCTGGGACCCGAGGGAAACTACCTAGGGGACTTTGGCCCTTATTTCACCGAGCGATACAAGAGCCCTTGGGCTCCAGCTCTCAACTTCGATGGTCCATATAGCGATGAGGTCAGGCGCTTTTTCATTGAAAATGCGCTTTACTGGATAACAGAGTTTCACATCGACGCGCTCCGTCTCGATGCCGTCCATGCCATATTGGACCACTCTTCCCAACCCTTCCTTTTAGAGTTGGGGGAAGCGGTCCATGCGCGGGCAAAGCAACTGAACCGCCGGATCTATCTCATCCCCGAGAGCGCGGCGAACGACGCCCGCTTGATCCGTTCACGGGAGCTCGGCGGCTACGGCCTGGACGCGCAGTGGAGCGACGATTTTCACCACTCGTTGCGGGTGCTCCTGACGGGAGATCGGAGTGGATACTACCAGGACTATGGGCGGGTGGAGCAGCTCGTTAAGGCCTTCCGAGAAGGATTTGTCTATTCCGGGGAGTACTCCCCTTTCCGCCGACGCCGCCACGGCAGCTCTTCTCAAGATATACCGGCCGAACGCTTTGTCGTCTTCGCCCAAAACCACGACCAGGTGGGAAACCGCATACTGGGCGACCGGCTGAGCCGGACCGTCTCCTTCGAGACGCTCAAATTGGCTGCCGGGGCAGTGATTTTATCTCCTTTCATTCCCTTGCTCTTCATGGGTGAGGAGTATGGCGAGACAGCGCCTTTCCAGTATTTTATCAGCCACTCTGACCCCGAGCTGGTTGAGGCAGTCCGGCGTGGCCGCAGGGAGGAATTTAGGGAGTTTCAGTGGAAAGGCGAGATTGCGGATCCGCAAGACGTGGAGACATTTCAGAGGGCGAAACTAAATCATCTCCTTAGATACCAGGCTCATCACCAGGTCCTTCATGACTTGTACCGCGAGCTCATACGCCTGCGGAGGACCATCCCTGCCTTGGCCCGTTTAAGCAAGCAAACCATGGATGTGAGGGGCTACGAGAAAGATAGGGTCCTGCTTGTACGGCGTTGGACAGATAATGATGAGATTTTTATCATTCTTACCTTTGCTCAAAAGGAGACTTTGGTCTCGTTGCCTGTTCCGGAAGGCCATTGGCATAAGCTAGTAGACTCAGCGGACGAACGGTGGCGAGGAGGCGGTACTTTGGTTCCTAAGGAGCTTGACTCGGAGGGGGAGATAAGTCTGCATCTCAATCCTACGGCGGTTGCTTTATTTGCTCGGAGTGGTCGATGAAAGTTTGGGCAGGTAAACCATATCCGCTCGGAGCGACCTGGGACGGAGCGGGAGTTAATTTCGCTTTGTTTTCGGAAAACGCGACAGGCGTAGAGCTTTGCCTTTTTGACGGGCCGGATGGAAAACGGGAGGCGGCCCGGATCAAGATAACAGAGCAGACCAGCCTGGTCTGGCACGCCTACCTGCCCGAAGTGCGGCCAGGACAACGTTATGGGTACCGCGTGCACGGTGCCTATGAGCCAAGCCAAGGCCACCGGTTCAATCCAGCCAAGCTCCTTCTGGACCCCTACGCCAAGGCTGTCGCTGGGACCATTCAGTGGAGTGACGCGCTTTTTGGCTATACGGTAGGCCACCCTGACGGTGACCTATCCAAAGATGAACGCGATAGCGCCGAAGGACTGCCAAAGTGCGTGGTTGTGGACCCGGCGTTCAGTTGGGGGGACGACACGCCTCCGCGCATCCCCTGGCACAAGACCTCGATCTACGAGCTACACGTTAAGGGATTTACGGCCCGCCATCCTGAAGTGCCGGAGCAGTTGCGGGGGACTTATTCCGGCCTGACCTCGGGGCCGATCCTTGAATACTTCCATTCGCTCGGGATTACCGCGGTGGAGCTCATGCCTGTGCAACAGTTCGTTGCGGACAAACACTTGGTCGAGCGCAACCTGACAAACTACTGGGGTTACAATTCGATTGGCTTCTTTGCCCCTGATGCGCGCTATGCTGGCAGCGGGGTCATAGGACAGCAGGTGGCGGAATTTAAGTCCATGGTTAAGACGCTCCACCGCGAGGGCATCGAGCTGATCCTGGACGTGGTTTACAACCACACCGGCGAAGGAAACCAACTGGGACCCGCCCTCTGTTTCCGCGGCATTGACAATGCCTCCTATTACCGCCTCGTGAGCGATGACCGGCGTTACTACATGGACTACACCGGATGTGGGAACACGTTAGACGTGACCCACCCCGCCGTCCTCCGACTCATCATGGACAGCTTACGCTACTGGGTTCTGGAGATGCACGTGGATGGATTTCGTTTTGATCTCGCCTCGACGTTGGCACGGGAACTCCATGACGTAGATCGGCTAGGAGCGTTTTTCGATATTATTCACCAAGATCCAGTGCTGTCTCAGGTGAAGCTAATTGCTGAGCCGTGGGACCTCGGCGAGGGGGGATACCAGGTGGGAAATTTCCCTATTCTTTGGGCCGAATGGAACGGGATATACCGGGATACTGTCCGGCGCTTTTGGAAAGGAGATCCAGGGCAGGTGGGTTCTCTTGCCTTTCGCCTCACCGGCAGCAGCGATCTTTACGGGCCAAGCGGACGCCAGCCGCACGCGAGCATCAACTTTATAACCGCGCACGACGGATTCACTCTGCACGATCTTGTGAGCTACAACGAGAAGCACAACGAGGCTAACGGCGAGGGGAACCGTGATGGCCACAACGAAAACTTGAGCTGGAATTGCGGAGCTGAAGGTCCGACTGAGGATACATCGATCCTCGCTCTGCGGGAGCGCCAGAAGCGGAATTTTCTGGCCACCCTCATCCTTTCCCAGGGAGTGCCCATGCTGCTTGCGGGGGACGAGATCGGGCGGACCCAACATGGGAACAACAACACCTATTGCCGGGACAACGAGATCTCCTGGTTAGACTGGACTTGGGACCGATCCAGGAGAGATTTGCTCGAATTCACTCAGAAGTTGATCCACTTGTTCCATGCGCACCCGGTCCTCAGGCGCAGCAGATTTTTCCAGGGCCGCAGAATCCGCGGCTCCGAGGTCAAGGACCTCTCGTGGTTCAGGCCCGACGGCAAGGAGATGACCGAAGAGGACTGGAATAACCCGGAGACAAGATGCCTCGGGCTTCGCCTCGCCGGTGATGCTATTGAGGAAATGGACCAGCGCGGCAACCGGATCGTGGACGACACCCTGTTGATCCTGCTGAATGCCCACTACGAGCTTATCCCTTTTATCTTGCCGGCCCACCGGCCTCACTTGCGCTGGGGCTTGCTGCTGGATACCCGGGAAGCGATAGGAAAAGATCGGGATCGGGTGATGCGTGGAGGGGAAGCGTTTGAAGTGGAGGCTCGTTCCCTGGCCCTTTTCCGCCTGCGAGGCACTGAAGAGGCGGCAACTCGAGATCAAGTCGCTCTCCGCCCGAAACGGAGCAGGAGACTCAGACAGGGGCAGGGACGGGGCAAAGGCTCATAACCCTCATTCTGTAAATGGCTGATCTCAGGATACCCGTCGCCACTTATCGCCTGCAGTTTAACCGGGCTTTTACCTTCTCCCATGCGAAGTCGATCGTGCCCTACCTCTATGAGCTGGGTATCTCCGACATTTATGCTTCGCCCCTGCTCAAGACATCGCCCCACAGCAGCAGCGGCTATGACGTCTGCGACCACAGCCGGCTCAACCCCGCGCTCGGGAGCGACGATGACTTCGAGGCTTTCGCTTCAGCCTTAAGGACGAATGGGCAAGGGCTCATTTTGGACATAGTGCCCAACCATATGGGCATTGGCGAAACCTGCAATGCCTGGTGGATGGATGTCCTGGAGAATGGCCCCAGCTCCAGTTACGCCTCCTACTTTGACATCGATTGGCAACCAGTGAACCCTCACCTGGAAAACAAGGTGCTTTTGCCTATCCTTGAGGACCAGTACGGCAACGTGCTGGAAGAGGGCAAACTAAGACTCACCTACGAGGATGGCGCCTTCTTCATCGCCTACCACGACACCAAGCTGCCGGTGGCGCCTCGCACCTACAGCACGATCCTCGGATACCGGCTCGACCACCTGGCCGATGCTTTGGGAAGAGAGAACGAGTGCGTCAAGGAACTCCAGAGCATCCTTACCGCCATCGGCCACCTTCCCCTCCGCACCGAGGCGGACCCGGAAAAACTGGAAGAGCGTAAGCGGGAGAAAGAGATCATCAAACGACGCATCGCCTCTCTTTACCAGGCAAGCCCTCAAGTGAGGGATGCCGTTGAAATGGCCGTGCGGGAGTTTAACGGCGCTGTCGGCGACCCGCGCAGCTTTGATATGCTTGATGATTTAGTCAACGCCCAGCCCTATCGCTTAGCCTTCTGGCGGGTCGCCGGGGAAGAGATCAACTACCGTAGGTTCTTCGACATCAACGAGCTGGCGGCGATCCGCATGGAGCTGCCCGAAGTCTTCCGAGCTACGCACGAGCTCGTTCTGCGGCTTCTAGCGGAGGGGAAGGCCACCGGACTTCGCATCGACCACCCAGATGGCCTTTGGGACCCGGCCGGCTACTTCCGACAGCTCGAGCAAAGCTATGGCTTACAGAGCCTCGGGGCAGCGCGGTGGGCACCGGATCGGAATAGGAATGAAGCGATGGACCCTCCCTGGCCTCTCTATGTGATTGCCGAAAAGATCCTATCAAAAGGAGAGTCACTGCCCGAGGACTGGGCGGTTTGCGGCACGACCGGCTACGACTTCCTGAATACGGTCAATGGAATCTTCGTCGATCATGCGAGGCGCAAGCTCTTTGACAAGGTTTACGGAGACTTCATCGGGAGCGAAATCGACTTTCGCAATCTGGTCAACTCGACCAAGAAGATGATCATGCTGGTTTCGTTGGCGAGCGAGATCAACTCTTTGAGCCATCAGCTCGATCGCATCTCGGAGCGAAACCGCCACTATCGAGACTTCACGCTCAACAGCCTCACCTTTGCCATCCGTGAGGTCATCGCCTGTCTTTCCATCTATCGCACCTACAACCATGCCGTGACGGGCACGGTGTCGGAGAGAGACGCGAAGTACATCGAGGCCGCTGTGGAAGAGGCCAAGAAGCGTAACCCTCGTACGGCACGGGCCCTCTTCGACTTCATCCGGGACACCCTGCTGCTCAGAAACCTCCTCCATTTCCGTGAAGAGGACCGGCGGCACGTGATCGACTTCGTGATGGAGTTTCAGCAGCTTACCGGACCGGTGATGGCCAAGGCCGTAGAGGATACGGCCTTCTATGTCTACAACCGTCTGATCTCCTTAAACGAGGTGGGAGGCGATCCCGAGCAGTTTGGCCTGTCGCTGGAAGCCTTTCACCAGCAAAACAGCGAGCGCCTAAGACAGTGGCCGCACTCCATGCTGGCCACCTCGACCCACGACACAAAACGTAGCGAGGACGTTCGGGCGCGGATCAACGTGCTGTCTGAGATCCCGGTGGAGTGGAGGTCCGCCGTGATGCGCTGGAGCGGGCTGAACGCCGCCAAAAAATCACATGTCGATGGCGCGCCCGCCCCCGACCGGAATGACGAGTACTTGCTCTATCAGACCCTCGTTGGCGCTTGGCCTGTCGAACCGCACACCCCCGAGGAGTTTGCTGATTTTCGCAAGCGCATCGTCGCCTACATGCAGAAGGCGATCAATGAGGCTAAGGTCCACACGAGCTGGGTCAACCCGAACGAGTCTTACGATCAGGCGGTAACCGACTTTGTGCGGGACGTCCTTGCTCCCGATGCAGAGAACAGATTTCTAAGCGACTTCGTTGAGTTCCACTCGCGGATCGCCCATGTCGGGATGCTGAACTCTCTGTCGCAGACGCTTCTCAAGATCACCTCGCCTGGGGTGCCGGACTTCTATCAAGGGACGGAACTGTGGGATTTTAGCCTGGTGGATCCGGATAACCGGCGGCCCGTGGACTTCGACCAACGGAGAAAGCGCCTCGACGAACTAAAGCGACGAGAAGGGCGGGACGCTCTCGCTCTCGTCAAAGATCTCCTCTCCCATTGGCAGGACGGAAGAGTGAAGCTCTATCTGATTTACAAGGCCCTGAACTTTCGCCGGACGCAGAGCCTGCTCTTCCAGGAGGGAGAGTATATTCCCATCTACGCTTCCGGGAAGGTCAGAGAGAATATCTGCGCGTTCGCGCGGGGGCTGGGCTCGGCCTGGGTGCTGGTTGCCGTCCCACGGCTGACTGCGAAACTCGTCGCTCCGGGGAAGCTGCCCTTAGGGGGAGAAGCGTGGGGAGAAAGCGACCTTGTGTTGCCGCACCGGGCCCCTAAGCGCTGGCTCAACGTTTTCACTGGTGAAGAATTGGAGGTTTCCCTTTCGGAACGGAAAGGACTTTTACGCCTGGCGAGCCTTTGTCAGAGCTTTCCGGTAGCGCTGCTGGCGCCGCTTGGATCTCTGCCTGTGGAGCGAAGCCGCTCTGGTTAGTGGCGGAGGACGGCTAAGGCGCTGGGACTAGAATTTTCTCTATCGCCTCTCTCCACCCTGCCGGGCCGACTCCCCGCGTTCGCTCTATCCGGGGCATCTCTCGCAAAACTTCCGGGTCGTAAGAGCCATTCGTCTTTCTGACCAGGATCGGGCGGTGCACGTGTCTAAGCAGCGGCAGATCGTTGGCCGAGTTCCCTAGCCCCATACTCATAACGGCGGAATCCATCCGCCGGTAAAGGTCGAGGAGAATCTTTACCGCCTTTCCCTTGTCATGGTTGCCGGTGAGATGAAAGAAGCGATCCCCCTGAGAGACGATAAAGCCCTTGGCCCTTAAAGCCGCAAAGAGAGCCTCGCGCGAGCCGCATCGTCCCTGGGCAGGCCCGTCAGGACCGAGACTGCATCCAGGCTCATGGCGCCAAAGAACGGGACCTGCACACGGTATTCGCGGGCGGTCTCCATAAGCACGGCGCGCAGGATCGAAACATTCGTGCCCAGCTCGATGACCTCAAATTCATCTTTGCGTCCCGTTCCCTTCACAGCGAGGGGAAAGTAGCGCTCAGAGAAAAAAATGGCCCCGCCGTTTTCTACGATGAAGGGGTCTCTGAGGTTCAGTTCGCGCCAGAGACGGACGACCTCGCTGTAGGTCTTACTGGAGCAGAGGATCAGCGGGATCTCCCTGGACAAAAGCTCGCGAATGGCCGGGTAGCTGGCCTCATAGCTATAGGTAGCCTGATCGAGAAGGCTCCCATCCAGATCCGTAATGACGAGGAGCCCTGATGGACTCAATTGCTCACCCTCGCGCGGCCGGATAAGATCTCCTCGCGCCAAGCTTGATATTCCGGAATAGAAACCATCGCCGGCCGATCGCGGTCCCGGATCTCTTTAACCTCCAGGGTGTAGCTCTGCCGCCGATGCTTGATGAGCTTCATGCTCTGGTTGATCTCTTCCAAGAGCTTGATCATGCTTTTCTCTTCCAACCGTTGCATGAAAACCTGGATGATGGCGAACGACATCTGGCTCAACGCCGACAACGTTTGGTTGCGGTGGATGCGCTCTTCGAGATCCACCTGGGCGATAGCCGGCAGGCCAAACTCGTTGAAGAGATCAATCAGGAGCCCGGTCTCGACACCGTATCCGGTAAAGAACGGGACCTGCTCCAGCGCCCCCCTCCTGCCGCCGTACTCGCCTGCCAGCGGCTGGATAATGCCAGACAACTCAGGGAAAAAAAGATTTAAGAAAGGCCTCGCGGTAAGCTCGGTCACCCTTCCCCCGCCCTCCGCATAGAATTTCCCTTCCACCTTCAGGGGACGGCGATAAAAACCTTTCACGTATTGAATCTGAGGCTCCTTGAGAAGGGGACCAAGGATGCCATAGACAAAGCCCGGATGAATATTCTTGATATCCGTGTCGATCCAAACCACCAGATCACCCTTGAGCACATAGAGGCTCTTCCACAGAGCCTCCCCCTTGCCCCGAAAAGATCCGTACTGCGGCAATATCTGTTGGTGAACGTAAACCGGTATGCCAAGACCCTCTGCGATCTTTACGGTATCGTCCGTGGAGCCCGAATCGATCAGTACGATCTCGTCCAGAAGCGGCACTTCTTCGAGGAGACTTTTTTTCATGGTGTGTATAATGTTCCCGACAGTCTCCGCCTCATTGAGGGCGGGCAGTCCCAAGCTTATGGTCAGCCCCTGTTTTTCTTTGAGATCAAGCAACTTCTTAAGGTCGTCAAATTCCTTTCTATGGAAGCTGTTCTCGGCAAACCATTTGTCCACTCGCTCGGAGAGGGGCCGCCGCTTTTCTTCTCCTGCGGGCTCGCCGAACTCCGCGACTTTGGCGGAAGTGGTTTTGACAACCAGGAGCGGTTTCTCTGTTTTGCGGGCGATGTGCTCGACGACCGGACCAAGGAAATAAGAGGTCGGCTCGGGCTTGAAGCCTGCGCCAACGATGAGCAGGTCATGGGTTTGGGCCTCCTGGATAATCGCCGCGTTAGGATCGCCATGGCGGGTGAGCAGTCGCTTCACGTGGGGATGGTACTGGAGCCGGCGCAGAAACGACCGGTATGCCCGATCTCCGAAGCCCGGCGCGGAGAAGCGCTGCTCGCAGTGCAGCACCGTCACCTCTGCCTCGAGGCTCAAGGCTAAGCGACTGGCGACCTCCAGGGCAAATTCGGCATACGGCCCGCCCCGGACCGGGAGAAGGATACGTCTGCACCCAGCGAAATCGGCGCCTCGCACTACAATAGTATTGCATGGAGGACGGTCTACAAGGCGGTCGATCGTGGACCCAAAGAAACGATCCTCAGAGGCGGTGAATCCCTTCCACGGCAACAAGAGAAGATCGCAGGATTCCTCTTTTGCGGTTTCCGCAATTCCCTCGGACAGGCGGTGAGAAACCCGGACCAGGGTCCTGAGCTCCACCCTATCATCCGACAAATGAGCTTTAAGTTCCTCTAAAACAGCCCGGTAACTGCGCGCATCCTCCGTTCCCTCACTGAGCGAGGTCTCTTCTGGGACTCTGACCACGCTAAGGGCAAGAATCTTGCCTTCCGGCGGGAGAAGGGCCGCTGCCAGCTTCAGATAAGGCGCCGCATAGGCAGGATCGGTGAGGGGGACAAGAACCTTCTTGATCAAATCCATGGAATAGCTTTATCAGGTTACAAACTTAAGGTCTCCAGCCTTGTAGAACTTTTTGAAAAAAGCTTTTTTCCTCAGGCTCTTTTTCTTCACGCTCCCACACTTTTAACAAATAGTCCTTTTCTCTCTCGAAGACCTCGGCCTGTTCTTCAACTACCTGCTCGGCTTCTACGCTCTTCATCTTCGCAGTCTGGTTGACAAAAGAAGCGACCCTTCCGTGATAGAGAGGGCTGATGACATCGATCAGTTTCGCGCGGTTCTTGGGCCAGTGGTGAAACGTGGCGGCAAGCTCGTAGAGAACTCTGGCCCAGCAGTCAACAGGTAGAAGGAAATCTCTGGCTTCGACCCCGGCCAAGCGGCGCAAAACTTCATAGCAGGGTGGACTGAGAAGTTCCTTCCAGAGCGTACCGAAGTGCTGAAAGCCTAACTTATAGTTGTAGATCAGAAGGTCCAAATTCACCTCAATGGGCTCCGGCTCAAAGAATTCTGAAAGACCAAGGGTCTCCACAGGCTCGCTGCCTCGAATCTTCTTCCATGTCTCGGCATTTTGCTCCATAAGCGTAAACAGGGTCCAAACCACCTGACGAAACATGGGACCAAGGGAGGAGGCAGGGTCCTTCGGATCATGGACCTTGACCCCAAGATTCGCCTGGCAGAGCCGAAATCCATTGGTTATGGCATGGGTGGTCATCCAGATATCGATGCCGAAGCGGGCCACATCGGTCATCCACACGTTCTCCTTGAGATAAGAGCTTACCGTATTGCGGGAGAGACCAAAGTCTCCGCCGATGGGCTGCCGGATCCTCTTCCCGTACAGAGCCCGAGTGAGAGCATACACCACGTTATTGGTGATGGTGCCGTCATATTTATAGCGAGAATAGACCGGGGCAACGAAGTCGTAATCTCTCTCAAGCACCGGTTCCAAGAGATACTTAACCCAATCCGGCGTGATGCTCCTGAGATCGGCATCGACGACCACACAGGCGCGCGCTTGTAGCTTTTCTACAGCCTCAAAGATAGCCCGTAGCGCAGTCCCTTTGCCCGCAATGCCCCGGTAGACGAAGACGACCTTCTCTTGCCAAGGCATGATCTCCTCTTCGCGGGCTACCTCGCGGGTGTCATCGGTAGAGCCTCCGTCGGAGATGAGGATCACGGACCGCGCCGACTTGTAGTGTCTAGCCAGGCCCCTGCTAACCTGTTTGAGGACGCCGGCTATCGTCCTGTCATTGTTGTAGCACGGTATCCCGACGACAATATCGGCCGCCTCGATCTGCTCAATCCGCTTGGCCAGGTAAGAGCGGAATGCGGTGTCGTAGTTCATAGCAGCCTCTAACCCTCTTCTTAGTTCCCATGAGAAGGACTTTCAAGCGACATTTCTGATTCTGCTGAAAAAAGGCGTTTCATGCTTCGACACGCTCAGCATGAACGGAAAATCTCCAATGATTTCAACCGCTCCTCCGTTCGCCCTGAGGCTCTCGAAGGATGAACGGAGGGTTCTTCAGCAGAATCATTTCTCATCCCTGACCTGCTGGCCCTCGGTTGGGCAAGCGGCCATCAGGTTCACTCCTGAGGTATACCGTGCGAATCGGGAAGGGAATAACGATGCCCTCTTCTGCATACCTTGCCTGAAGCCTTTTGATAAACTCATGCTTGATTAGGAAATTGTCCACGAATTCTTTGGCCCGTAGGATTACTGTAAAATCGATACTCGACTGATTAAATGTGTGATAGCGGATGAACGGTTCAAAACTTGGGACCCCTCCTGGAACCGTCTGCAGAACTTCTCTGGCCACCTCGCGAGTAACCCTTTCTACCTTCTCCAGGTCGGCGTCGTAATGTACCCCCACCTGGACCAGAACGGCCAACTCCTTCTCCGGCAGATAGTAGTTGGTGATATTGCTCTGGACCAGCTTGCTGTTGGGCACCACAACCATGTTGTTCGGGAGCATCCGGACGCGCGTGCTGCGCCAGCCGATATGCGTCACGTACCCTTCTTCCCCGCTTTCCAGACGGACATAGTGGCCTATCTCAATAGGACGATCGGCCTTGAGGTAAAGGCCGGCAAAAACGTTTCCCAAAGTGTCTTGCAAGGCGATAGCCACCGCCAAGCTTCCAATACCGAGGGTTGTAAGGAGCGGCGTGAGCGAGATCCCGAGGTTATCGAGAATGATCATCCCGCCCACGACAACGAAGACGATCTTGGTAACCACTTCGATCGGGCCCTTGATATTGGCCACCGCCTCGTAGCGGTTCTCGAGGTTTCTCAAAATCAGCAGGACGGCCTTGATCAAGAAAAAAAACGCGATCAGAAGCCCCACCAGAGCCAGCAGGCGATAGCCAGTCTTCAGGACTGTCGGTGGAAGAGGCGCCGCGTCGGCGATCAAAAGGAGCGCGCCAACAAGCAGCAAGGGGAACAGGTATCGTCCGAGCAAGCTTTCGATGCGGTGATCGAAAGAGAGCCCAGCCTGCTTGACAACGCGCCTGACGAACCAAAAAACCGTCACGTGGATCACATAGGCCAACAGGGCCGCCGCCAGGACGACTAGGGGCAGGACGACGACCCAAGGATTCATCGGGATTTTAACGCCGAGAAACTCCGTCATTGGCTTGGCTCCCTCCTTCCTGCAAGGCTTTTCAGAAAGGTCTCGCACCACCAGTAGACATCTCTTTCCTTGACGGCCTGACGGAGCCGCTCCATCCGACGCCGTTTTTCCGTGTCCGGCATGGAGAGGGCAAAATGAATTGCGTCCGCCAATCCCTCAATGTCGTAGGGGTTAACGATGATCGCGTCGGTCAGAGTCCCCGCTGCGCCTGTGAATTCACTGAGTATCAGACCGCCATCTTGTTTTACCCTTGAGGCAACGTACTCTTTCGCCACGAGATTCATTCCGTCCCTTAGTGGAGTGATGAGGGCCAGGTCCGCTGCCAGGTAATAGGTCACGAGTTCTTCTATCGGAAACCCCCTATAGAGATAGCGCAAGGGGATCCATTTTCTGGCGGTGAAACGTCCCGTGATGCGTCCGATGCATTCGTCAATCTCACGTCTTAAGCTCCTGTATTCATCAACCCGAGTGCGGGACGGAACGGCAGTCTGGATCATGCAGACCTGACCGTGAAATTGCGGATATTTTTCCAGGAAGCGCTCAAACGCTAGAAGTCTCTCACGGATTCCTTTGGTATAATCGAGCCGATCAACACCGAGAATAATATATTTAGCTCCCAATTCTTCACGCAACTCGCGTGCCTTCTCGGCAATAATGGGGCTTGAGGCCAAATCACTCCATTTACGAAAATCGATCCCCACCGGAAAAACTCCCACCTTGATCACGCGTCCGTCGTACAGGATGGAGCCGTTTTCACAATCCACAGGGGTGTGGATGACATCCTGTACACATCGGAGAAAGTGCTCCGCGTGGAGCGGCAGGTGAAAGCCGATCAAGTCGCTCCCCAAAAGACCCCGTAAGACCTCCTCGCGCCAGGGAAGAACCCGAAATACAGGAGAGGCTGGGAAGGGGATGTGCCAGAAAAAGCCGATCGAGAGGTGAGGGCGACCTTTTCTCAGGAGGGCGGGCAGGAGGGTCAGGTGAAAGTCGTGAATCCAGACAAGGTCGTGATGCCTGCCGCTCTCCCTGAAGGCTCGAGCGAATTTTTCGTTCACCGCCTGATAGCTCCTCCAGTATTCGCTCCTAAAATGACACCGATCCAGAAAATAGTGCGAGAGGGGCCATAGAACACGATTAGAAAAGCCGTGGTAATAATGATTAACCTCTTGGTCCGTGAGGGGAACAGGGCGCAAGGAATACGCCGGTGCGTCTGGGGGAATACCGACTTCGTCACAACTGCCCCATCCCTCTCCCCAGGCAATCCAAGTACCTCCGCTCCGACACATCATTTCGTCCAAAACAGAGACCAGCCCCCCGACGTTTCTCTCGCAGGAGAGCCGTCCAAATCTTTCCTTGAGTTGATAGGGCGCACGGTTGGAGATGATAGCAAGAGCGCCGCTTCGATCTGTCATGCCAACCTCATCTGCCCCAAGTCACACCCTTAGCCAATCCAGAACGAGCCCCTTTGGAAAGGGGATGTGTAGAGCATAATCAAAGAGCGCGTAGAATACGGCCCAAGCGAGAACAGTGGCGGCAATGGTAGTCAGCCATCGCTCTTTTCCGGCCAGTTTAAGATAGAGCAGGGTCGTCAGAGGAACAGCTAGATAAAAGCCGAGGAGCCATATGGCCAAAAAATAGCCCACGATCCACGCGGAAATTCCCGCCGTGCGCTTCGTAGCCAAGACAACGGCTTCCTCAGGCGGCCTGTGAGGTAGGGGCACGGCGCGCCGTGCCCCTACTTTGGCCTTCAGGAATCTCCGTAGGTCGAGAAACAACTGGACGATCCCAAGGGCTAGACCTGGAAAACCTATCGTCCAAGGAAAGAGGCTAGGACGGAATCCCCAATCGCGAGCCTCCCACAGGGCCCAAGCCATGAGCGCAATAATAGAAGAAGAAAACATTAACTCCGAGATCGAAACCGGCGCGCTTTCTTTTTTGAACTCTTTTGCGACTCGCAACCCGGCCAGCGTTTCCCTTTTTTGTTCCCGCCGTCTCTGCAGCAGAGGGTAAAAGGTCCCAGCCAAAATGAGCGCGAAAAGAAAAAGGACGCTCGGGAACCCAAGCCAGGACAGGCCATAGTTGTCGGTACTGAGGAAGAGGGTCTTCTCAGCCAGGCGCCCCAGAACCAAGCCCAGGATTAAAGGAGGCCGTGGCCATTCCAAGTGCGCCATGACGCATCCCAATGCGCCAAAGACCAAAACCACGATGAGGTCTCCGAACGCATTGTTTTCGGCAAAGCCGCCCACGTAGACCAGAAAAAGGACAAAGGGGATGACCAAACTGGCTCTGACCATAGTGATCTTCGCCAGTTGGTTGAGGAAGAGGAAGCAGATGGCTACGGTGATGATGTTCGAGACCACGACAATCCAGACAAGAGAGAAGGTGAGGGTGAGGTGGCCGCCCTGGCTCTCGGGAATCAACATGGGCGGGCCTGGAACCAGTCCTTGGATGATGAAGGCCCCGAGCAAGATGGCCATAACGACGCTTCCGGGAACTCCGAAGGCGACCGTGGGGATCAACGCCCCGCCCAGCGTGGAGTTATTGGCTGCGCCCGGCCCCAGCACCCCCTCTACGGCTCCCTTGCCAAAACGCTCTTTGTCCGGCGAGCTTTGGACCGCATGGGCATAGGCAACCCACTGGGAGATGCTGCCACCCATACCGGGGATGACGCCGATATAAGCCCCAAGCGCGCTGCAGCGGATGACTAAGCCCCAGTGGCGGAAGGTATCCTTGACTCCTTCCATCACGCCACCCAACCTGCCCACGCTC
>JACPAM010000321.1 GCA_016180805.1 Deltaproteobacteria bacterium
CGTAACCCGGTCGCGAACCCTACCCACGCCGACATGTTTCGACCGAGAAATATCTGCTGTCGCGCGCGAGCTGCTGCGAGCCAATCTCGCACCCCGGAGCAGGGTCCGCCTGTTGGGGGTGAGCGCCAGCGCCCTGCTCACGAGCGGATGGCAGGAGTCCATATTCGAGCTAGAAAAGCGGCGCTCGTGGGAAAGACTCTACCAGGGTATCGACCGCCTGCGCGATAAGTATGGCGATGAGGCGATTGGTATTCCCAAATCTCGCCCGCGCGCGCGCTAAAGCGGGAAAGGAGCGGCATGACAGACCCCAACCACCCCTTTCTCGCAGCCTGCCGCAGAGAAAAGACGCCCTACACTCCTGTCTGGTTGATGCGCCAGGCGGGCCGCTATATGGAGGAGTACCGCAAGCTCAGGGCCAAATTCAGCTTTCTCGATCTGTGCCGGCGGCCCGAGCTGGCTGCCGAGATAACTCTCCTTCCAATCGACCGTATCGGGGTGGATGCCGCGATCCTATTTTCCGACATCCTGTTGCTGCTCGAACCGATGGGGACAGAGCTTGAGTACGATACGGAAGATGGTCCGCGAATCCGCCATCCCGTGCGCAGTGGGGCTGATGTCGAACGGCTTGCGGAGGTGGATCCTGAAACCTCGCTCGGCTTTGTCTTCGAGGCGATCCAAAAAGTCTCTGCCGCGCTCGGCGGCAGGGCTCCGTTGATCGGCTTTTCCGGCGCTCCATTTACCCTCGCCTCTTATCTCATCGAAGGCGGCGGCTCGCGCCATTACATTCACACCAAGCGACTGATGTACTTCGAACCCGAGTCTTGGCGTGCGCTCATGGAGCGACTTTCGCGCGCGATCGCGCGCTACCTGAACGCGCAGATTGCCGCCGGGGCCGAGGCCGTGCAGCTTTTCGACAGTTGGGTGGGGTGCCTGTCCCCACAGGACTATGAGCGATACGTTCTGCCCTACACCCGCGCAACCATTGCGGCGCTAAAGCCCGGCGTCCCGGTCATCCACTTTAGCACCGGCACCGCCGGCCTGCTGCCGCAGATTCGCACGGCCGGGGGCAATGTCATCGGTATCGATTGGCGCGTTAGCCTCGACGAGGGTTGGGGGCGCGTCGGATACGACGTGGGGATTCAGGGAAACCTCGACCCGGTCGCGCTCTTCGCCCCTCCGGACGAGATTCGCCGTAGGGTCGCCGACATCTTAAATCGCGCCGGGGGCAGGCCGGGACACATCTTTAACCTGGGCCATGGGGTCCTTCCGGAAACCCCTGTGGAACACGTGATCACGCTCGTTCGTGCGGTCCACGAGCTGAGCGCCCGGTGAGGCCAAAGCTCTTGGCGCGACATTACGATGCGGTGCTGCTCCTTGCCTTCGGCGGTCCAAGCTCGCAAGTGGAGGTTCGTCCGTTTCTTGCTCGTGTCCTTAAGGGCCGTCCTGTGCCGCCACAGCGGATCGAAGAGGTTGTCCGCCACTATGAGGCGGTGGGCGGGAAGTCCCCCTTGACAGAGATTACCTTTCGCCAGGCAGCGGCGCTACAAAGACTGCTTGAAGAGCGCGGCTTGGGGCTCCCCGTGTACGTGGGCCTGCGTCACTCGAGCCCCTTCGTGAGGGAAACGCTTGTTCGGATGGCGAGCGACGGCGTTAAGCGGGCGCTCGGTTTTATTCTCTCCACGCATCAGACCGAGGCGAGCTGGGCGCGCTATCAGAAAGATGTCGCCGAAGCTCACTCGGAGCTTCGATCTGCACCCGACGTCGATTTTTGCCCCGGTTGGCATAATCATCCGCTCTTGATCCAAGCTCTGGCGGAATTGATCCGGCCATCCTTCGACCAGGTGGAAGTCGAAAAACGGCACCGAACGCCACTGGTTTTCACCGCCCATAGCATCCCCAAAGCGATGGCCATGCGCTCCCCGTATGAAAAGCAGGTTCACGAAACCTCACGTTTGGTCGCCGAGCGTGTGGGCCATCCGCGCTGGTCGGTTGCCTTCCAAAGCCGGAGCGGCCCACCCAGTGAGCCGTGGCTGGAGCCAGACATCGCTGACGCGCTACGGGCCCTGGGGGCAGCGGGGGCAACCGATGTCGTCGTGTCTCCAATCGGTTTTGTTTGCGACCATGTCGAGGTGCTCTATGACCTTGATATCGAGGCAAGAATGGTTGCCGAACAGCTCGGGATGCGTTTCCTGCGCATGCCTTCGCTCAACGACGACCCAACTTTCATTCGGATGATAGGGGAGGTGATTAAAACTGGGCTTTCAGCAACCAGCGATCAGCTTGACAGTCTTAAACCTGAAAGCTGAACGCTGGCAACTAACGGCGTCGGCCCGATCCCTTTTTGTCGGCGCTCAAGGCTTTTTTGGGACGGACAGGCAGGTGGTCCCAGGGAAAGGTCGGGCTCTTCGAGCTTGTGGGCAAAAAGCACATTCATTGCGACTTCCTATCATTTAGATACCGGTGGGAGAGCCGCTTCGATGGTATTCTGACTTGAAAGATGATCAACAAACCCTAGATACAGTGGAACGACTCATAGATGCTGCATTGGCCGGAGCATCCGCCGTTCGG
>JACPAM010000322.1 GCA_016180805.1 Deltaproteobacteria bacterium
AGATGGCTCCCGGCCCAAGGCCTCATTCATGCTGGAGAAGGGGATCTACTGGTGTAACAACCTTGGCAACACGACTTCCTTTTCTGCGTTGGGCTTGATTTGCGGAGCCGGGAACCGGCCCGGACGGGTCATCTCACGAGGCGGCGGCCACCAGCGCGGCTGGATGGGAGGCGCGGGCTACCCAAGAATCTTCTCGCCCGAGAAGTTCCCGGGTCGACGGAAGAAAGAGATTGACCTGGACCGTTGGGTGGTGGATGGTCACGTGCGGTTCGCCTGGGTCATCGGGACCACGTGGCTGCAGGCCATGGCCGCCTCTCAAGAGCTGATGGGCGTTTTCGAAAAGATGACGCGGCACAACCCTCACCAGATCAAGAGCTTTAATCCGAAGGCAGCCACCGCCACGCTAAAGGAGCGCGTGGACTCTGGCGGGATGGTTGTTGTGCACCAGGATATTTACCCGGTAGATCCCATTGGGACCCAGTTTGCCGATCTGGTCTTGCCTGCCGCGACATGGGGCGAAGAGGATTTCACCCGCTGCAACGGCGAGCGCCGGCTGCGGCTGTACTCGAAGTTCTATGATCCTCCGGGCGAGGCCAAGCCGGACTGGTGGATCATCGCTGGATTTGCCAGGAAGATGGGGTTCAAAGGATTCGACTGGAGGGATTCCAACGAGGTCTTTGAAGAAGCGGCTCGCTTCGGCCGCGGCGGCGTTCTCAATTACCATCCCTTGGTGATAAAGGCCAAGCGCGATGGCAAGCGGGCTCACGACCTCCTCCGGGAATATGGAACCGAGGGTATCCAAACCCCCATCCGAATGATCGGCGGGAAGCTCATCGGGACCAAGCGGCTTCACGACTCTACCCTGCGCCTGGGTCCGCCAGAGGGGCCCACGGTCCATCCCAAGTGGCTTACCTCTTTCGACACGCACACAGGAAAGGCAATCCTTCTCCGAAGCTACTGGGAGGACTTTCAGGACTTTCATGAGGCGGTGAGCCCGCGAGGAGACGAGCTGTGGGTCACCAATGGCCGGATCAACGAGATGTGGCAGTCAGGGTTCGACGATTTGCGCCGGCCCTACATCATGCAGCGCTGGCCCTACCAGTTCCTCGAGATCCACCCGGAGGATGCGAAGGCCCGCGGGATCGAGTCCGGGGACTTAGTCGGCATCGAGAATGACAACGTACTGGTCCAGATTGGCAGCTACCTGGGTGTGGACGATAACGAGCTTTCCTTCACGGAGCTGCGCAAAGCCGGCTACATCAAGTCCACTACGGGGAGCTTCAATGCGGTGGCCATCGTGACCGACGCAGTGCGCAAGGGCGTGACCTTCGCCTACTTTGGGTTTCCAGGGAACCCCGCTAACTCTGTCGTTCCCCGCGTGCCCGACCCCGTCACGAACCGGTATCGGTTCAAGCTCGGAAAAGGTCGAGTCACTAAGATCGGTGAGTCACCCTACAAGCGGTCCCTCACCGCTATGAGCTTCGCGCCGCGAACGGTGGTGTGACGGGAGAAAGCAACGTGGTTGCCGTGAAGAAGTATGCTGAACCTCTCGCGCCGCGCTGAGGCCGCAGCCTATTTCGCCCGGCACCGGCCGGCTGACTCTGGGATAAAATAAGAGGGAGCTAGGGGACGTAGGTCATAGAGGATCGAGTTGTTTTCTACACCCTGGGGTGATAGGAGAACGAGAAACATATTTGGAGGAACCCTATGCCCCAAAATCTGATCACGTCCGTAAAAACAGAGATCGACCGGCTTAAAAAGGAGATAGGTCAGCGCATTTCTGAACTTGCCTCTTTAAAGGATGGGCTGATAAAGCACCAAAGGGCCTATCGACTTCTGGCAGGCGGGGACACGAAGGCACAGCGACCGGGAAAAAAGCGTGGTAGGGCCAGAAGAACCACTCCGGCAAATTGGGATTCCATGTTGGATCAGCTTCCCAGCCGTTTCACCGTTGGGGATCTCGCCAGGCAAGCGGGTGCCAGACGAAAAACGTCCGGCTATGTCCGCCAGGTCGCGGTGAGGTGGGCGAAGCAGGGGAAGACCAAAAGGGTCGAGCGAGGAAAATACCAAAAAGTCCAGCAGGGTAAGTCACGCGCTACGGCGGCTTCCCAAAGGAACAAATAACGAGAATTCTTCTCCGCCGTATCTAAACGCACGGCTGAGGATTAGTCGCATGGCGTCGAAGGAACGGAGCCACGATGCGGCACCTTATTGAGTTGAAGGGTTCTGCCGAAATGAAGCGGAGGCCGTGAAGCGAAGTGAACCCCTTGTGGATGCCACCGTGAAGTAACTGCGGCTAGGGCCGTTCGGCCCTATCTCTCTTAGGGCCAAAAAACTTCTTCCTATTCCCCACTCGGCACTTCTTTAGTTCTCGCAGCCGATTTATCCTGCGTGCGTGCAGCAGGGCATCTCAGTCGCAGTCATCGACAGCAACTCTGGGACCCGCCAGGGACTCATCCGGCGACTGCGGCAGATACCCGGGATCACCGTGTTGGGCGAGGCCGGAGACCCCGAGGAAGCGCTTAGAGTGGTCTCCGAGCAGAGGCCCGATGTGGTGTTGATGGA
>JACPAM010000280.1 GCA_016180805.1 Deltaproteobacteria bacterium
CTCTCTTTCCCTGACGACGTAATACCTCCCCTCATCCACCAAGACCTCCGCAGCCTTGACGCGCGAATTGTAGTTCGAGGACATGGAAAAGCCGTAGGCCCCGGCGCTCATCACCGCCAGGATATCCCCCGGCTTTGGCCTTGGGATCTCCCGGTCCTTGGCAAAGAAATCCCCGCTCTCACAGATGGGGCCCACCACATCCGCCACCATCGTCTCTCCCTTTCGCTCCAGCACCGGAAGTATCCCTTGGTAGGAGCCGTAAAGGGCGGGGCGAATGAGATCGTTCATCGCGCCGTCGACGATCACAAACTTTTTTTCCTCAGCTTCCTTCAAGTAGAGCACCCGAGTGACCAAGATCCCCGCGTTTCCCACAATGACGCGACCGGGCTCGAGGATCAGCGTCACATCGAGCCCGCGAAGGCCGCGAATCAGGGCCTCGGCATAAATCTCGGGATGCGGTGGTTCCTCGTCTTTGTAGCGAATTCCCAATCCCCCGCCTAAATCGAGATAGCGAATGGCGCATCCCTCCTGCCGCAAGGCCTCAAGCAACGCCGTAACCCGTTCGAGCGCGTCGACAAAAGGGGGGATGGTAGTCAGCTGAGAGCCGATATGGCAGTCGATGCCGATCACTTCAAGATGAGGAAGGGATAGGGCCTTCTTATACTCGTTTACGGAACGTTTTATGTCGATCCCGAACTTGCTTTTTTTTATCCCGGTCGAGATATAGGGATGCGTCAAGGGATCGACGTCTGGATTGACCCGAAGGCTGATCGACGCTTTCTTGCCCAATCGGCCAGCTACAGCGTTCAGCACCCCCAGTTCCTGCTCCGACTCCACGTTAAACATCAAGATTTCGGCTCTCAGAGCAGCCTCCATCTCCTCGGCTTTCTTCCCGACGCCCGAAAATACGATCTTTTTCGGATCCACCCCTGCCTTGAGCGCCCGGTAAAGCTCCCCGCCGGAGACGATGTCAAACCCGCCGCCCTCCTTGACGAAAACGCGGAGCACGGCGAGATTGGAATTCGCCTTCATGGAAAAGCAAACGAGGTGGGCAAGCACTGCGAAGGCTTCGTCAAAAACGCGAAAGTGGCGCCTTAACGTAGCCAGGCTGTAAACGTAGGTTGGCGTCCCGACCTCCTCGGCGATGCGTCGGACCGGCACTTCCTCCGCATGGAGTTCGCCGCTACGGTACTCAAAGTAATGCATCAGCGCCTCGAGACCAGCTCGACTTCGTTCGACGGTTCGCTGAGCGAGCCATCCAGAAGCTGAGAGAAAACCCGGTAGCGGTAGGTTGTCTGCGGCGTAAGCTCCTGGTCGACAAAACGAAAACGCCTCGTTTTGATGAACTTTTGTTGATCCTCCACGCTCACCGTGGTTCTCTCCCGGTAGGGAACCGGACAATCGGGACAGGCGCCCGAAATTTCTTTGCGAAAGATAACGAACCCCGCCAAGTCCCTGAGCTCGTTGCCATCAACGTAACGGAGCGGTCGGGTCCACGTAAGCACGATGCCCGCGGGCGCGGCTTCCCCCCTGAGATCTCGAATGGTCTCCGGCATGGCCAACTCCGGCGCGCGCGGATCGCCCTTCTTGCCGCACCCGACGAGCGAAGCCAATGAAAATATCAAAATGAAGATTGCAAATTGCAAATTGAGGGATGATTTCGAATTTTGCATTTTGCACTTCGACTTTTGCAATCCGGCAAGACTCATACGCCCAGCTCCCTCAGCCGGCGTCGCACGTTGGCCGCCGAGGTTCCTCCGGGCGCGCGCCGGCGCCGGACCGCCGCCTCAGGAGTCAAGAACACGAAGACATCCTTTTCGAATCGGCGAGAAAAGCGCCTGAGTTCCATGAGCGACAGCTGCTCGATTCGCTTCCCGTGATCAAGACAAAAACGGACCACCTTTCCGGTCACGGCGTGAGCGGAGCGAAAACTCAACCCGCGCCCGACAAGATAATCGGCCACCTCCGTCGCGTTCGTAAATCCATCCTGGACCGCGGCGCGCATCCGCTCTTTGTTGACTTTTAACTCGCGGATCAAATCCGCCGTCATCCCGAGACACGCCTTCACCGTATCAACGGTATCGAACAGCGGGATTTTATCCTCCTGAAGATCGCGATTGTAAGCCAACGGCAGCCCCTTCATCACCGTCAGCAGGGCCTGCAGATGGCCAAAAACCCGGCCCGATTTCCCCCGAATCAGTTCCGGGACGTCCGGATTTTTCTTCTGGGGCATCATCGAGCTTCCCGTGCAATAGCGATCCGGAAGCTCGATAAAACCAAATTCTTCACTCGACCACAAGACCATCTCCTCGGCGAGCCGGCTCAAATGAACAAACAGCACGGCCGAGGCGGAGAGAAACTCCAGGATAAAGTCTCGATCGCTGACAGCGTCGATGCTGTTTTTTGAGATCCGCGCAAACTCGAGCAATTTGGCCACGTAAGCGCGGTCGATGGGAAACGTCGTCCCGGCAAGCGCTCCCGACCCCAACGGAAGGACATCGACCCGCTCCTGACACTGCCGCATGCGCTCGCGATCGCGCTCCAGCATCTCGACATAAGCGAGGAGATGATGGGAAAAGAGGACTGGCTGGGCCCTTTGCAGATGGGTGTATCCGGGCATGATGACGTCCAGATAGCGCCTGGCGGCGCGCCCCAGCTCACGCTTTAACCCCTCCAATGCCCCAAGGATCGCTCCCAGTTCATCGCGCAAGTAAAGCCTGAGATCCAGGGCAACCTGGTCGTTTCGACTTCGGGCGGTATGGAGCTTCTCGCCCACTCTGCCGATTTTTTCGATCAGCCGGTGCTCGATATTCATGTGGATATCTTCGTCGGCGGTCGAAAACGGAAAGGCGCCCCGCTCGACCTCTTTCTGAATCGACTGAAGGCCCCGCACGATCTTCCGCCCCTCCTGAGCGGAAATAATCCGCTGGCGGGCAAGCATCCTGACGTGGGCGATGCTGCCAGCGATGTCGTGCCGGTACAGCCGCGCATCTACATCGATCGAAGCAGTAAAGGCCTCAACGGAGGACGCAGTCGGGGCTGCGAAACGACCTCCCCAAAGCTTTTTCTGTTGGGCCACCTTAATCCCTAAACAATTCAAAATGAAAAATGCAAAGCGCAAAAGTCAAAATGACCCCATAGGTCATCCTGAGCGCAGCGAAGGATCTCAGATTCTTCGGCTTCGCCTCAGAATGACTGCCGTCGTTTTGCATTTTAAAATTTGCAATTTGCATTTTGACTTATCTCTTGGTGGGTTGTTTTAGACGTCTGAGCCTTAGTCTCAACGCATTGAGCCGAATAAAACCGTCCGCATCGGCCTGATGGTACCCCTTGCCTTCTTCAAACGTCGCGACCTTGGGATCGTAGAGGGACCGATTCGATTTTCGACCCACGACGACGGCGCTTCCCTTGTAGAGCTTGAGCCGCACTCGGCCGCTTACGTTTTCCTGGGAAGCGTCGACGATCTTCTGCATGATCTCCCGCTCGGGAGAAAACCAATAGCCGTAATAGACCACTTCAGCGTATTTGGGGATCAGCGAATCTCTGAGCCGCATAACCTCGCGATCCATGGTGATGGATTCCAAGGCCCGATGGGCCGCATGGAGTAGAGTTCCCCCGGGCGTTTCGTACACCCCCCGTGACTTCATTCCGACATAGCGATTCTCCACCAGATCCACTCTGCCGACCCCATGTTTGGCGCCAAGGGCATTAAGCTGGGAAAGCAAGGTTACGGGCGCAAGCCGCTTGCCGTTCACGGCCACGGGATCCCCGCGGGAAAATTGGATTTCGACATATTCGGCCCGGCTGGGCGCCCGCTCCGCCGGTCTCGTCCACAGAAACATATCGAGCGGCGGCTCCCGCCAAGGGTCCTCGAGGATACCCCCCTCGTAGCTGATATGGAACATATTGCGATCGGTGCTGTAAGGTCGCGCCCGGGTCACCGGCACCGGAATTCCCTCCCGGCGGGCATAGGCTACCAGGGAGCTACGCGAATTCAGGTTCCAGATCCGCCACGGCGCGATCACCTCCACGTCGGGCTTGAGCGCGTAATAGGTAAGCTCGAAGCGCACCTGGTCGTTTCCTTTGCCGGTCGCCCCATGGGCAACCGCGTCGGCCTTCTCCTTTATGGCCACCTCGATTTGACCTTTGGCGATCAATGGGCGGGCGATCGAGGTCCCAAGCAGATAGGAACCTTCATAGACCGCGTTAGCCCGAAGCATCGGGAAGACATATTGGCGCACGAACTTCTCCCTGAGATCGTCGATAACCACCTTGCTGGCGCCGGTTTTCAATGCTTTTCGTCGGATCTGTTCGAGATTCTCCCCCTGCCCGAGATCCGCGCAGTACGCGATCACTTCGCAGCCGTACTGCTCGATCAACCAACGCAGGATAACCGACGTGTCGAGCCCTCCGGAATAGGCCAGAACCACTTTCTTCACGCTCACCGCTTCACCTTTGACCCTTCAACCCCTTTGCCTTCGGCACATTGCAAAATGAAAATTGCAAAGTGTAAAAGTTAAAATCCCGCTTCTTCTCTGATTTTGCATTTTGAAATTTGCAATCTGCACTTTGCCTTTAGGTTTTCTTACTTCTTGATCCCTTCGTCCCTTTCAGCATCCACACCAAAATGGCCTTCTGGACATGGAGACGGTTTTCAGCCTGATCGAAAACGATGGAACGGGGACTCTCCAACACTTCATGGGTGATCTCTTCCCCGCGGTGCGCAGGAAGACAGTGCATGACCACCGCGTGTCGATCCGCCATCGCCACCAGGGCTTCATCCAACTGGTAGCCTTTGAACGCCTTGCGTCGGATCTCCGCCTCGCTCTCCTGTCCCATGCTCGTCCAGACATCGGTGTAGAGGACATCGGCGCCCCGAACCGCCTCTTCCACCCGACGCGTGATCTGGATTCGCCCGCCGCTTTCCTTCGCCGACCGCGTGATTTCAGCATCCGGCTCATAGCCCTTCGGGCAGGCAACGACAAAAGAAAACGGAAACTTCACTGCGGCTTGCATCCAGCTATGGACCATATTGTTGCCGTCGCCAACAAAGGCGATCTTGAGCCCGTCGAGCTTGCCTTTATGCTCCAGCAGCGTGAAGCAATCGGCCAGGACCTGGCAGGGATGGTGGAGGTCGGTGAGCCCATTGATCACCGGCACGCTCGCAGAGCCGGCGATCTCTTCAAGAACCCCCTGCGAAAACGTCCGCACGACGATGACATCCACCCAACGACTCAGGCTACGGGCGCAATCCGACGGGCTTTCCCTAACCCCGAGCTGGACCTCATCCGGCCCGAGAAAAACTGCATGACCGCCCAGTTGGGCCATGCCGGTCTCGAAGCTGACGCGCGTCCTCAAGCTTGGCTTCTCAAAGAGCAGCGCGAGCGTGCTTCCGGAAAGCAGCAAGTGGGAAACACCCCGCTTCTGGTCGCGTTTGAGCCTGCGGGCAACAGAAAAAATCTGGTCAATCTCTGTCCGGCTAACATCGCTTAGCGTCAAGAGATCTCGCTTCTTCATTCAACTAGAGAAAGGGAATGATCCCTATTGGCGGGCCAGGACCTTTTCCACAATGGACAGAGCGCGCTCGATTTCACCCTTCCCGATCGTCAACGGGGGCAGAAAGCGGAGAACCTTCTGCGCCGTGCAGTTGAGCAGCAAACCCGACTCCAGGCAATCGCTTACGATCTTATTCCCGTCCCGCTCCATCTCCACCCCCAAAATCAGCCCTTTGCCGCGAACCTCGCGAATAAAGGGAAACCGCTTCTTCAGTCCTTGCAGGGCGCCGAAGAGGAGCCTGCCCATCCTGGCGCAGTTTTTCACCACGCCGCCCTGGGTCAGAGTCTTCAATACGGCCAAGCCGACGCCGCAGACCAGTGGATTCCCGCCGAACGTGGAGGCATGGGTTCCAGGGACGAAGCTCTGGGCCACCGCCGCCTTCGCCAACATCGCTCCTACCGGTAGCCCACCCCCGAGCGCTTTGGCCAGCGTCATAATGTCGGGCTCGACGCCGAAATGCTCGTAGGCGAAAAGCTTCCCTGTCCTCCCCATGCCCACCTGAACCTCGTCAAAGATCAGCAGGAGCCTCCTCCGATCACACAGCTCGCGCAAGCCCTTTAGATATCCGGAATCCGGAACCACCACCCCGCCCTCCCCCTGGATGGGCTCGACCCAGATCGCGACGGTCTTTTCGCCGACGGCCTGCTCCATCGCGGCGAGATCGTTGTAGGGAACCTGACGGAACCCTTCAGGCAAAGGATCGTATCCGGCTCTGACCTTTTCCTGGCCGGTGGCGGTCAGGGTTGCCAGCGTGCGGCCGTGAAAAGAGTTGTGCGCCGAAACAATCTCGTACTTTCCCCCCAACCACTCGGCCCCATAGCGACGGGCAAGCTTAATGGCAGCCTCGTTGGCCTCGGCCCCGCTGTTACAAAAAAAAACTCGGTCGGCAAAAGAGTGGCGACAGAGCTCCCGCGCCAGCTCCGCCTGCGGAGCGATGTGGTAGAGATTGGAGATATGGAGGAGCTTGCGGGATTGAGTTTGGATGGCTCGCACCACGGCAGGATGGCAGTGGCCCAGGCTATTCACGGCGATGCCCGCGACGAAATCCAGGTACTCCTTGCCATCGGCGTCCCAGACCCGCGCTCCCTTGCCCCGGACCAACGCAACAGGAAAGCGCGTGTAGGTGTTGGCAACATAATTCTCCGTGAGATTCAGGATATCCCGGTTCTTCATGCCTTACTTCCGCACCACCTCGGTACCGACCCCTTCCTTGGTGAAAATCTCCAAAAGCACGGCATGCTTCACCCTGCCGTCGATAATATGGGTTTTACCCACGCCTCCTTTGAGGGCTTCGATGCAGCACTCAACCTTCGGGATCATGCCGCCAGCGACCACGCCTTCCTGGATGAGCTTACGGGCCTGGTTGATCTTGAGGGTGCTCAATAGCTCTCCCTTTTTATCCTTCACTGCCTCAACATCGGTCAGGAGAATGAGCTTCTCCGCGCCCAAGGCCTCGGCGATTTGCCCGGCCACAAGATCGGCGTTGATGTTATAGGTTTCTCCTTTTTCTCCGACACCAATTGGAGCAATCACCGGGATAAATTTATTTTCGTCCAAGGAATTGATGACAGCCGGGTTGATCCCGACAATTTCTCCGACCAGACCTATGTCAACAATCTCGTTTGTCTCTCCATCAGAGGAAACCCTGACGCTCATTTTTTGCGCGCGGATGAGCCCTCCATCCTTGCCGCTCAAACCCACGGCCATTCCCCCGTGTTGGTTGATAAGATTTACGATTTCCTTATTGATCTTGCCCACCAAAACCATCTCGACAATGTCCATCATCTCCTCGGTGGTCACTCTCATGCCTCTTACAAAGACGGCACGAGTCCCCATCTTTTCCATCATCTCAGTGATCTGAGGACCGCCGCCATGAACCACCACAGGATTGATTCCCACGTATTTCAGCAGCACGATATCCTGGGCGAAGCTAGCCTTGAGTTCCTCATCCAGCATGAGGCTTCCGGTGCATTTCACGACAAAGGTCTTGCCATAGAAGCGCCGGATATAGGGAAGCGCCTCCATCAGCACTTCGGCCTTGCCGATAAAGCTTTCCATCTCTCCCCCCCGCTAAAGTATATATCGGGAAAGATCTTCGTCTATTAGGATCGGGGTCAACCGATCCCGCACATATTGAGCGTCGATGACCACTTCCTTGCCCCGCATCTCCGGGGCGGAGTACGAGATCTCGTCCAGCAGCCTTTCCATGATCGTATGCAACCGTCGGGCGCCGATGTTCTCCGTCCGCTCGTTCACCTCCGCCGCCATCCGAGCGATCTCCGCGATCGCATCCTCGCGAAAAGCCACACGCACACCTTCGGTTTCGAGGAGCGCCCGGTACTGCTTGATCAGGGCGTTCTTGGGCTCGGTCAGAATGCGGACGAAATCCTCCTTTCCCAGGGAGCTCAGCTCTACCCGGATCGGAAAGCGCCCCTGAAACTCCGGAATGAGATCCGAGGGCTTAGTGCGGTGAAAGGCACCCGAGGCGATGAAAAGGATGTGGTCGGTTTTCACCATCCCGTACTTCGTGTTGACCGTGGAGCCCTCAACGATCGGCAAAAGATCCCGTTGAACCCCTTCGCGCGAGACATCGGGACCGTAGGTGGACTCGCGTCCCGCGATCTTGTCGATCTCGTCGATGAAGACAATTCCCGACTGCTCCACCCGGCGCCCCGCCTCGGACACTACCTTGTCCATGTCGATGAGCTTGCTGGCCTCCTCCTGCGTGAGAACCTCCAACGCCTCGGGGATCTTGACCGTTCTTTTTTTCGACCGCTTGGGAAGCAAATTGGAAAACATCTCTTTCAGATTAAACTCCATGCCCTCCATGCCCGGCGGGGTTAGGACCTCAATCATGGGCATCATGCTCTGGGTAATCTCGATATCCACAAACCGGTCATTCAGCCGGCCCTCCCGCAGCATCCGCTTAAGTTTCTCCCGCGTACCCTGACTCCGGGCGACCTCCTCGGCGGAAGCCTCCGGTCTGCCCGCCTGGACGGAGGGGAGCAAGAGATCCAGGATCCTTTCCTCCGCCAGCTCCCGTGCCCTGATTTCGACCTTCTGTTTCTCTTCCTCTTTCACCATATTGACGGCCAGATCCGTGAGATCGCGGATGATGCTTTCAACATCGCGGCCCACGTAGCCGACCTCGGTGAACTTGGACGCCTCCACCTTGATAAATGGCGCCTGGGCCAGTTTTGCCAGCCGGCGGGAGATCTCGGTTTTTCCCACGCCCGTCGGACCGATCATGATGATATTTTTGGGCGCGATTTCCTCCCTGAGCTCTTCGGGAACCAGTTGGCGCCGCCAGCGGTTGCGCAGCGCAATCGCCACGGCTCGCTTGGCCTCCTTCTGTCCCACGATGTACCGGTCCAACTCCGACACGATTTCACGCGGGGTCATCACGGGGGCGGGAAACGCGGCCGCTTCTCGTTCGACCAGTTCTTCTCTTTTAAGGTCCTTCATCATCTATAGTCAGCTTTTCGCCTTCATCCTTATGTCACGGTAATTCCTCAAACGTCAATTGCTCGTTCGTAAAAACGCATATCGCAGCGGCGGCGCGCATCGCCTCTTCCGCGATCGTGCGTGCGTCCAATTGGCTGTGCTTCACCAAAACCCGGGCCGCAGCCAGGGCAAAGTTGCCGCCAGAGCCGACGGCGATGATCCCATCGTCGGGCTCGACCACGTCTCCGGCCCCCGAAATCACCAGCGAGCTTTCCGGATCGGCGACGACCAAAAGGGCATCGAGCCGCCGTAAGACGCGATCGGTCCGCCAATCCTTGGCCAGCTCAACCGCGGCGCGCTTCAGGTTGCCATTGAACTGTTCCAGCTTCGCTTCGAACTTCTCAAAAAGGGTTAACGCATCCGCCGTCGCCCCGGCAAAACCCGCGACCACCCGGTCGTGGTAGAGTCTGCGCACCTTACGGGCGGAGTGCTTCAGCACCGTCTGCCCCAGGCTCACTTGTCCATCCCCGACCACCACAACCTTCCCCCCGTGGCGCACCGCCAATATCGTTGTACCGCGAAACATCGTTGTTAAAGGCTAAAGTATGAGGGATGAAGGCTGAATATTTCCACCACCTTCATCCTTTCGCCTTCATCTTTCCGACTTGCTCTGTCATGCTCTCGGGTGAGCTTTGTCATAAACCGCCGTGAGCTGATCCAGATTCACATGGGTGTAGCGCTGGGTCGTTGACAGACTCACATGGCCCAACAGCTCTTGGATGGCGCGGAGGTCGGCGCCGCCGTTCAAGAGATGCGTCGCAAAGCTGTGACGCAACCCATGCGGTCCCATCCGGACCGGGATCCCCGCGGCCCGGAGATGCTTCTCCACAATCCGGGCCACACTCCGCACCGTGATTCTCAACCCTCGGGGGTTAAGAAAGACCGCCGCTCCCCCCTTTTCCGCGCGACCTGGCTTTCTCGCCTGCGCGATCCGGTAGGCTTCCAGCGCCTTGAGGGCGACCTCGCCGACGGGCACGATCCGCTCCTTGGCGCCCTTCCCCACGACTCTGAGAATCCCAAGGTTAAAGTCAACATCTTCCCAGTTGAGCCCGACCAGCTCGCTCACGCGCACTCCGGTAGAGTACAGGACCTCCAGGATCGCCCGGTCCCGAAGCCCCGGGACTCCTGCTCGTTGAATACCGCCCAGCAAACGAAACACATCGTCAACCGAAAGAAAAACCGGCAACGGCTTTTCTTGCTTCGGCGTGGCGAAGCCGGATAGGGGGTTGTGCGCCAGACGCTTTTCCTCGACCAGGTAGCGAAAGAACCCCTTGAGGGCGGCGACCTTTCTCGCGAGCGAGCTTTTTCTGCACGCTTTTGCCAGCGCTCCCAGATACGCCCGCACGACCTGGCGGTCAATCGCCTGAACGTCTATTGTCTTCTCCCCATCCTGGCAGAGACCTTCATCGAGCAAGTAACCATGGAATCGCCTGAGGTCGCTCAAATAGCCTCGGAGCGTGTGTGGTGAGCAGTTGCGTTCGCCGCGCAAATGCATGCCATACTGTTCGATCAAGTCCTCCACGTCGTTCCGCCCCGAAGATCTTTTTCTTTTAGCATAACACGCCGATATTGAAAATAAAACTAGCCTTTTAGCCCTCAGAAAAATGTGATAAGCGTCTGACTTGGTAACGGCAATGTTCAAGTCATGGAGTGCAACCGGCGCTGGCGGAAGCCCTCGATTGGTTTTCCCGACACTTAGGGTAGGCTCCCGATGAAGCGCCTCGATACAGGTATCCTTATCGCGTCTTGCCTTATGGCCGTTCTCTTGAGCGGCTGCCGCAAGGATCTCGGCACGGCTCAGGGAGTGGCGGAGGAATTTGTCGATCAACACTACGTGCACATCGATCTCGAGAAAGCCAAACCATACACGGTCGGGCTCGCCCTGGAAAAGATCAACGAGGACCCGTCGCTGGCTAATCCTGGCACGAAAAGAAGGAGATCGGTGGCGGGTCTCGAACTTCAGCGAGTTCGATTGAGCCGGATTTTTCGAAAACGCGAGGGGAATTCAGGCGCTGGCCGTCTCGGTGACCACCGGGCTCACCTGAGGTTGTTGGCGCGGGGTCCGAATACTTAGCGCCAAGCATGCCGCAATCATAGCCATCAGCCCGCCCATCAAGAAAGCAAATTGATACTGGCCCAGCCAGACCCGGATCACTCCGGCACCGGTCGCCATCAGAGCCGCTCCGAGCTGATGCGAAAGAAAAATCCATCCGTAGATACTACCAACGGAGCGTTTGCCGAAGGTATCAGACGTTATGGCAATCGTGGGCGCCACCGTGGCAAACCAGTCCAGCCCGTAGATCACGGCAAAAACGAACAGGCCAGAAAAGTCGTTGACGAACGGCAAAATAAAGAGAGAAAGGCCACGCAACGCATAGACAAGCGCAAGCCACTTTTTGGGACTCACTCGGTCGATCATCCACCCCGAAAGCGTCGTGCCAACGAAGTTGAGGCCTCCCATGACCCCAACGGTCGCGGCCGCGGCAACTTCGGGTATCCCACGGTCGATCGAATGGGGAATCAGATGGGTTCCCACGAGCCCATTCGCGGTACCGCCGCAAACAAAATAGCTCGCCGCCAAAAGCCAGAAAGTTGAGGATCTCAAGGCGCGCACAAGCGGAACTCGCTCGGACTCGCCCGACGGTCCCGGCGGCCGAGCAGGATCATACGTCTGAGCCGACCCATAAGGGACCAGCCCGACATCGGCTGGATCATCACGCATCAACAGCGCCACCACTGGCATAAGCGCAAGGGCAACGACCAAAAGAAGGACAGAGCCCCCCCGCCACCCTACCGTCACAATAATCGTCATCATGAGGGGAAGAAAAATGAGCTGACCGGTTGAGTTGGCGCTATTGAGGATACCGAGCACAAGGCCCCGGTGCGCAACAAACCAGCGATTGGCAACCGTCGCTGAAAGCACGGAAGCCGTTCCCCCGGCCGCCAGGCCGACGACCGCCCCCCAGAGAAAAACGAGGTGCCAGTATTCCTGCATGACGGTTGTCAAGCCGACGCCTACGGCCATCAGCCCCAGACTTCCCACCATCACATAACGAGGACCAAAGCGATCGAGAAGCCAGCCGCTAATGGGCGCCGCAAGACCGTAGAGAAACAGGTTGACGCTTATGGCGAAGGCGATTGCCGCCCGACTCCATCCGAACTCCATCTCCAGGGGATAGATAAAAACCGTGGGGGCAGAGCGGATGCCGGCGCCGACCAAAGTCGAAAGGAAGCTGAGAGTCACCGCTACCCATCCATAAAAGAATGGCACCGAAAGCGGGAGCCGAACCTTCGAAGTCACTTCTGCGGAGGTTTCCACGTTAGTGCTAAATAACGCGAATTCGTGGAAATTACAAACCCCAAAATCGAAAATGCTTCGTTGACGCGTCTTAGTAAGCCTGATAAAGGATTCTCTCGAAAGCTCCTCGGGGGCCGAGTTATCAGGCCGCGGCCGATGGGTTTGTGCCATGAGTCGCACCGTCTGTAATCGGACGTCCGCGGCCTTCCTCCTCGTCCCCCTCGGGCTTGAGGAGTGGGTCCCGGCTTTCATCAGCGAGGGTGAAGCTAAACTTCATGGAAATTCCCTCGAAAGCTCCTCGGGGGCCGAGCTATCACTTTTTAAATCAGCCATGAAGCCTCTTTGGATCGTCGCTTACCTGGCCGCAGCGGTGGGGCTTTATCACCAGCCAGTTTGGACCTTAGAGGAAATTCCCTTCGTTCCCACCCCCATTGGGGTGGTTGATCGCATGTTAGAGCTGGCCGAGGTCAACGAAAGAGACACCGTCTACGACTTGGGAAGCGGAGACGGACGCATCGTGATCCGGGCAGCAAAGAGGTACGGGGCTAGAGGGGTGGGAATTGAGATGGACGCTGAATTGGTGGAGCGGTCACGGAAAAAAGCCCGGGAGGAAGGCGTAAGTCATTTAGTGGAGTTTCGGCTCGAGGATGCCCTTAAAGTCGATGTCTCACCAGCGACAGTGGTCACCCTTTATATGCTTCCCTGGTTCAACGAGAAGTTGCGACCCAACCTCCAGCAACAGCTCAGGCCGGGTGCGCGAGTAGTCGCTCACGACTTTGACATTGAAGGGTGGCCACCAACCAAGGTCGTGGAGCTACCTGAGATTGAAATAAAAAAAGGCGGAGCCGTTCACCGGCACAAGGTTTATCTTTGGAGGATCGGGGAGTAGGGCAAGCCCTAAAGGCAAACTCCTGCTCACTCAGCGTCATCGCTGTTGCCTATCCGGTAAGACACAGGAGAAGCAAGTGATTTTAAAGAACAGGATTGCCATTGTTACGGGTGCCAGGGTGGGGATTGGAAGAGCCCTGGCTTTGGGATTCGCGGGGGAAGGAGCTCACATAGTCATTAACGACATTCAAAACGAGGATGCGTCGAGAGAAGTGATTTCTCAGGTACAAAATATGGGGCGAAAAGCAATCCACGTGCAAGGGGATGTGGCGCTGGAGGAAGATGTAGGGAGGATCGTCTCCGCGACCTTAGATGCTTTTGGTCGGATCGACATACTGGTTAACAATGCCGGTCTTCGCACGATTGCGTATTTAGGTGTGGAGAATCGTCCTGCTCTGGAAATGGAAGTTAAGGATTGGGATCGGATGATTGCCGTGAACTTAAGAGGACCATTCTTAATGTCCAAGGCGGTCCTGCCTCAAATGATCAAACAAAGACAGGGTAGCATCATCAATATCTCCTCTGGCGCCGGCCGTGAAGGGGTTCCCGGAAAAAGTGCATATTGTGCGTCGAAGCATGGTTTAGAAGGTTTTACCAAATCATTGGCTGGAGAAGTGAAAGCTTTCAATATTCGGGTCAACGCGCTCGCTCCCGGGGGAAGAGTTGATACGGATGGGTTGGGGGGGCTACCTGCGGGTGTGATCGTTCCGGCTGGCATTTTTCTGGCCTCCGATGATTCCCGAGGGATCACTGGGGAATCAATCATAGCCAAAGATTGGAATCAGGAGAGGGGAATCGAAGCATAGTAAGAGCAGCCGCAGACCCGGTTCGTTCGCAGCGCGGTGGAGGCCCTGGACTATACGCTGAAGAACCGGGATGAGGTTCTTTTGGTCATGACGAAATACACCAAGATCACGGATGCGGCTCTTCTCGGGGAAGCTTATGATTCCTATGCCAAGGCCTGGGAGAGGATACCCATGCCGTCCCAGGCAGCCATTGAGACATTGCTGGCCGCATCGGTGAACCCCAAGGCAAAGGGAGCCCGCTGGGACCAGTTCGTGGATGACCGTTTTGTAAAGGAGGTCGTGGCTTCGGGAACGATCAAGTAAAGGTGAATTATTTCTGGCTGTCACTCACTCTATCATTCACTCCAACCATCCACGGCTGCCTTCATCGCTTCTTTTAGCGTGAATGCGCCGGCGTAAAGGGCGCGGCCGACGATGACGCCCTCGACACCATCCTTTTCCAGACTCTTGAGGCGGCGGATATCGGCTAGCGAGGCGATTCCCCCTGAGCCAATGATGGGAATCTTTACCGTCCGGGCAAGATGCCTTGTCTCCTCAATGTTGGGTCCTAACTGAGTCCCGTCGCGGCCGATATCTGTATAGATGATTCGTGAGGCGCCGTCCTCTTCGCAACGCTTCGCCAACCCCACGGCAGCCATGGAAGTCGCCTCTTTCCATCCTTTGATGGCTACTTGGCCCTCGCGGGCATCGATGCCGACAACAATCTTTTCGGGGAACTTCTTGCAAAGGGCGCGAAGAAGATCGCGGTCTTCATAGGCGGCGGTACCTAACACGGCCCGTTCTACCCCTAGACTGAGTGCTTCCCCTACGGCCTCAACAGAGCGCAGACCTCCCCCCAGCTCCACTCCGACACCCGCCGTTGCGCAGATCTCCGCCACCTCGCTCCTGTGGACAAGATGCCCCATGACTGCTCCGTTGAGATCCACCACATGAAGAAAGGCGGCGCCCTCTTTTACCCAGTGCTTTGCCGCCTCCACCGGATTCTCAAAATAGACGGTCTCCCTGCTCATATCTCCCTGGTAAAGGCGCACGCAACGGCCATCTTTAATATCGATGGCTGGAATGATGAGCACCGGATCACCTCAATGCAAAATGCAAAAGGCAGATTGCAAAACTCAAAATGGGGACACCCCGGGGCTGGCTTTTTTGGCACTTTGCATTTTTCAATTTGCAATTTGCGTTCGCCTAGCGCCTTTCTACGAACCGGGCGAAGTTGGCGATGATCCTGAGACCGATCTCTTGGCTTTTCTCCGGGTGAAACTGGCAGGCAAAGAGGCGATCGGTCGCGATGCTGGAGACAAACGGCGCCCCGTAGTCGGTCGTCGTGGCGACGATGGAGGGCTCCTCGGGCACCACGTAATAGGAGTGGACGAAATAGACGTAATCGCCGTCGCTGACCCCTTCTAAGAAGGGACAGTCCTTCCTCTTTGCCAGCCGATTCCAGCCCATATGGGGGACTTTGAGCCCATTTTCCGGACGAAAACCCACGACCTCCCCGGGAAAGAGATCCAGTCCCTTCTGAGGGCCGAACTCTTCGCTCTCGGAAAATAGCAGTTGAAAGCCGAGACAGATCCCGAGAAACGGCTTCTTTTGCTGCACCACCTCCCGGATGACGTCCACCAGCCCGAAGCGGCGGAGATTTTCCATGCAGGCGCTGAAGGCACCGACTCCGGGAAGGACGACGGCACGGGCGCTCGCAATGCGCTCGGGATCGCGGACGACTTGGGCCATGCAACCCGCACGCTCAAAGGCCTTCTGGACGCTGCGCAGATTGCCCATGCCATAATCCACTATAGCGATCATGTCGCTTCGCTCCGGTCAATGGTTATTGGTCATTCGTCAATCGGCAAAACCCTTCCCCACTCACCATTGACCGTTAACCATTGACTATTGACCAACAACGATCTGCCATTCGCTACAGACTCCCTTTCGTAGAGAGGACCCCTTGGATACGCGGATCGACGCGCGTCGCTCGCTCCATAGCTCGCGCCAGAGACTTGAAGCATGCCTCGATAATATGATGCGGGTTTTCCCCCTGAGGCACGTTGATGTGGAGATTCATGCCCAACTCATTGGCGAAGGCGCGGAAAAACTCGGGTGGCAGGTCGGTATCGAAGTCGCCGACGCGGCCTGGCCGAATCTTGACCCGGTACGAAAGATAAGGACGCCCGCTCAAATCAACGACCGCTTGCGCCAGGGTTTCATCCAACGGCACGCTGGCCTCGCCGAAGCGGCTGATCCCGCGCTTGTCCCCCAGCCCTTGCTTGAATGCTTGGCCCAAGGCCAGGCCGACGTCTTCCACCGTATGGTGGGTGTCCACCTCGATGTCCCCTCTGGCCTCGATCGTGAGGTCGAAGAGGCCGTGACGGGCGAAGATCTCGAGCATGTGATTGAGGAAAGGGATTCCGGTTTGGATGTTGGAAGTTCCCGTCCCATCCAGGTCCAGCTCGACGACGACTTGGGTCTCCTTCGTCTTGCGCTCTGCCCTACCCCTTCTGCTCACGATGTCCCTCCTTCTTGAACCGCACTTCCACGGCGCGGGCATGGTCGTAGAGACCCTCAAGCCGCGCCAAACGAATGATCTCGGGCGCCAACCTCCTGAGCGCGGATCGCGGCGCCCGAATCAGCGTGGTCCGCTTGAGAAAATCATAGGTGCCGAGCGGCGAAAAGAACCGGGCGCTGCCCCCCGTGGGCAGAACGTGATTCGGTCCGGCCAGGTAATCACCGAGGGGTGGCGTCGAGTACGGCCCGAGAAAGATCGCCCCCGCGTGACGAATGGAGCGGGCCCACTTTTGCGGCCGCCGTACCAATACCTCCACGTGTTCCGGGGCAATGGCATTCGCGACATCGATTGCTTCCCTAAGGCCTTTCGAAACGATGATCATGCCGTAGCGGCGCAACGCCTTGACGGTAATCTCACGCCGCTTCGTCTGCCTTAGCTGCCTTTCGAGCGCGGCTCTGATTCTCTTCGCCTGCGCCGCGGAGGAGGTGATACACAGCGCCGCCGCAAGCTCGTCGTGCTCCGCCTGGGAAAGCATGTCCGCGGCAACATGCTCCGGCTCGGCCCCGCCATCGGCCAGGAGCAAAATCTCACTCGGTCCGGCAATCGAATCGATGTCGACCTCGCCAAAGACCAGCCGCTTAGCCGTGGCCACGTAAATATTACCCGGGCCGACGATCTTATCCACCTTCGGGATCGTTTCCGTGCCAAAAGCCAGCGCGGAAATCGCCTGCGCGCCGCCGATGCGAAACACGCGGTTCACGCCAGCAATGCGCGCGGCCGCCAGAATAAGGTCTCCGCCTCTTCCGAGGGGCGACGCCATGACCACTTCCTTGACCCCCGCGACCTTCGCCGGGACCGCGTTCATCAAAACCGTAGAAGGATACGCGGCCTTCCCGCCCGGAACATAGATACCCACCCGATCCAGAGGGGCAATCTTTTGTCCGAGGAAAAGACCCAGCGGATCGCGATAGCCCCAACTGCGGTCGAGCTGGCGGCGGTGAAACGCAGCGATCCTTTTCGCCGCCAGGCGCAGCGCGCTGAGGTCACGGCCCGCAACCGCGCCCACTGCCTCGTCGATCTCGCGGCCCGAGACTTCCATCTGCGAAGCGGCCAAGCGGATGCCGTCGAAGCGACGCGTGTAGCGGAGCAGAGCCCGATCGCCCTCGCTTCTCACGCGGCGAACGATCTCTTCCACCTGCGTTGCCACCCTTCCCTCGCGACTCCCTCCCCGCTCGAGGATTTTTCGCAGCGCAGCCTTAAATCGGGGGTCAGTGGTTTTGATGATGGGTACCGGCATTCTCGGATCCCTACTACCCCCTGACCCTTTCGATGTCCGCTCCCAGGCCGGAAAGTTTCCGCTCCACGTGGGCGTATCCCCGGTCCAGATGGTAAACGCGGGTAATCTCGGTCTGGCCCTCCGCGACCAAACCGGCTAGAACCAGCGATACGCTCGCGCGAAGGTCGGTGGCCATCACCGGCGCCGCGGAAAGACGTTCAACTCCTTTGACGATCGCCCGATTCCCTTCAAGACGAATATCGGCGCCCATCCGGTTCAGTTCCAGCGCGTGCATAAAGCGGTTCTCAAAGATGTTCTCGGTGATGACGCTCACGCCGTTGGACACAGCCATCAGGACCATCATCTGCGCCTGGAGATCCGTCGGGAAGCCTGGATAAGGAAGGGTCGTGAGATCAACGCTGACAGGTCTTCCTTTTCCCACGACCTTCACTTTGTCTCGATCCGTAGAAAGCATCGCGCCGGTTTCCTTGAGCTTGAGCAAAAAGGCATCCAGATGATCCGGCCGAGCGCCCTTGACCTCGACTTCTCCGCCCGTCAACGCCGCGGCAACTATGTACGTTCCCGCCTCGATCCGGTCCGGAATGATCCGGTGCGTAACCCCATGGAGTTCTTTGACCCCTTCGATTTTCACGATATCCGTGCCCGCCCCTTCGACCCAAGCGCCCATTTTGTTCAAAACGGCCGCCAGATCTTCCACTTCCGGCTCGCGCGCCGCGTCCTCGATGATGGTCACCCCCTCGGCCAGGGCGGCCGCCATCATGAGATTCTCCGTGGCCCCGACGGAGGGAAAATCCAGATAGATCTTCGCGCCGCGAAGTCTCTTCGCTTTGGCCACGACGTAGCCGTGAATCAGATCGATCTCCGCCCCCATTTCGGCCAGTCCCTTGAGATGGAGATTGACCGGCCGGGCCCCAATCGCACACCCGCCCGGCGTGGACACGCGGGCTTCTCCGAACCGGCCGAGCAGCGGCCCTAGGACCAAAAACGAGGCTCGCATGGTCTTCACCAAGTCATAAGGGGCTTCGAGATGGGGTACCTGGTCCGCCTGAAGGGTAACTTCACCCGATGCGGCCTGAAGATCCCCCCGCTTGACTCGCACGCCCAGACCGCCCAGTAGCTTCAAGACGGTGTAGATATCGAGGAGGTCAGGAACTCCGTGGCAAACGCAGGGCTCCGCAGTCAGAAGAGACGAGACGAGGATCGGAAGCGCGGCATTTTTTGCGCCGCTCACGGCGACCTCGCCGCGAAGTCGGCGGCCCCCACGGACCAAGATTTTATCCATCCGAAGCAGCCTCTGGATTAGCTCGGCGGGTCACGGGAGTCTCTCGGCGACCACGACTCGTTCCCTACCGCCATAGTCGCGATAGATGGCCGGAGCGCGAAATGTACCCGCCGCTTCAACAAGCCGTGAAACCTGGGTTCCCGAATCCCCGCCGATCTCCAGCACGAGAAATCCTGCTCCGCTCAGATAACGATGGGCGTCGCCCAGGATTCGGCGATAGAAATCCAGGCCGTCCACGCCCCCGTCCAGCGCGAGCCGCGGCTCCCATTGGCGAATCTCCGATGCCAGGTGTTCGATCTCACCGCTGGGCACATACGGGGGATTGCAAATCATCAGGTCAAAAAACCCCAAATCCCATTCACGCAGGGGCGCAAAGAGATCTCCCTGGAGAAAACGAATTCGCTTTTCAACCCCGTGGCGGCGGGCATTGACGCGCGCCACCTCTAGCGCCGCTGCGGACAGATCGGTAGCCCAGATCTCCGCGTCCGCGCGCTGCGTGGCCAAGCTCACGGCGATGGCGCCGCTTCCGGTCCCGATCTCCAGAATACGAGCCAGCGAGACCTGTCTTGCCGGAATGCGTAGTGCAACCTCGACGAGAAGCTCGGTCTCCGGCCGCGGCACAAGGACCTGCGGCGTAACGAAAAAAGCAAGTGACCAAAACTCCCGCTCGCCGGTAATGTAGGCTACCGGTTCTCCCCGGCGCCGGCGCCCGAGCAGCGCCACAAACCGATCCCTCACCTCGTGGGTCAGAACGCCTTCAAGACCTCGATAAAGATCCTCTCGACGGCAGTTGAGGGCGTGCCCCAAAAGCACCTCCGCGTCCAGACGAGGGCTCGCCACGCCAAACTGAGAGAGCAAGTCTTCGCCCCGGCGCAGCGCGGCGCGCACCGTGACGAATTCCGGATCGGCTAAATCGCTTTTTTCCAGTTCCAGGCTCATGCTTCACCCGGTTGCCTGCAAGGCCTCCGCCTGATGGTGAGTAATCAAGGCCTCCACCACCTCATCCAATTCTCCTTCCACGATCCGGTCCAGCTTGTAGAGCGTTAAATTGATCCGATGATCCGTCACTCTTCCCTGGGGGAAATTGTACGTCCGTATTCGCTCGCTGCGATCGCCGCTTCCCACCATGAGCCGGCGCGTCGCGGCGATCTCGGAGCGCTGCTCCTGCTGTTTTTTCTCCAACAGCCGCGCGCGCAGGATCTTCAAGCCCTTGGCCTTGTTTTTGTGCTGGGACTTCTCATCCTGACACGAGACCACCAGCCCCGTCGGCAGATGGGTGACGCGCACGGCGGAATCCGTGGTGTTCACGCTCTGCCCTCCCGGCCCAGAGGAGCGAAAGACATCGATGCGCAGATCCTTCGGATCGATCTCCACCTCGACCTCGTCCGCCTCCGGGAGAACGGCCACCGTCACCGCCGAGGTGTGGATCCGCCCCGAGGCTTCGGTCGCGGGAACGCGCTGAACCCGGTGGACTCCGCCTTCGAACTTCAACCGGCTATACGCCCCTCGCCCCTCGATCAGCGTTATGATCTCCTTGAAGCCGCCCAGGCCCGTCGGATTGGAGCTCATGACCTCGACTCTCCAGCGCCGGGACTCAGCGTAGCGGGAATACATGCGAAACAGTGCGGCCGCAAATAACGCGGCTTCTTCTCCCCCGGTTCCGGCCCTGATCTCCAGGATAACGTTCTTGTTGTCATTCGGGTCTTTCGGAAGAAGCAGAATTTTAACCCGGCTCTCGAGCTCCTCCTTCTTCTCCCGTAAGGCCGAAAGCTCCTCTTTCGCAAGCTCCCGAAGGGCTTCGTCTTTCTCTTTGAGCAGCTCTCGGTTTTCCTCGATCTCCTGCTCGGTCCGCTTCCATTCGCGGTAACAGGAGACAAGCTCCTCCAGCTCCGCTCGCTCCTTGGCCACGCGAGAATACTCTTTCTGCTGGCCGAGAAGCTGAGGATCACTCAGCATCTGCTCCAACTGTTCGTAGCGCTTTTCGACTTCCGCCAATTTTTCAATCATGACCCGGCACGTCCCCTACCCGAGACGACAATAAAAAAGGGCAAAGGGAATCTGCCCGCCCTTTGCCCTTTCTTTACCGAACGCTCCTAATCGATCACATGCGGCCCTCAGTCCCGCCGCAGCCAACTCAGCTCTTGATGCCGTACTTGCGCTTGAATTTTTCCACTCTTCCGGCAGAGTCCACAAATTTCTGTTTGCCCGTAAAGAACGGATGGCACTGGGAACAGATTTCCACGTGAATCTTCTGCACAGTAGAACGGGTCTCAATGACGTTGCCACAGGCGCACGTAATCGTTGCCGCTTTATATTCTGGATGAATTCCCTCTTTCATAGCTCAACTCGGACAGTAAAGGTCTTATACCACGAACCCTGACGCTCTTCAAATACCCCGGACCCCGAAGCCGTGGGCCCAAAACGAGCCCTCACGGGCCTCCCAACGGGCATGTATCTGGCCTTGGCACAGGAATTGCTCATTCCCAAAAATAGGTTTCAACCCGTGAAAATGATGGGTTTTATAGCGGAAATTGACACTTTCGTCCGGTCGCTGACAAACTTCGGCAGGAGAGGTTAGGGCTATGGCGCCAAATTTCACCCCCAAAATTATGATCGTTGAGAGCTACGGGAGCAACGTCAAGTCGCTCTCGACCCACCTGTCGAGCTTCGGCGTCCCGCTGGAGGTCGTGACCGCGGTGGACGCCCCTATGGCCATGGCGAGGCTCCAGAGGGAACCGGCCGACTTGGTCATTATCGACACCCTCTTGCGGGGGAAAATTGATGGATACGAGCTGTGCCGCAATCTGAGATCGACCTACTTCGGACAGAATGTTCCAATCATCCTCCTACTGGGCGGTACCCTGTCACTCGAGCGTTCCAAGGGGATTCTCGCCGGCGCCGACCTTCTGCTGCACCGTCCCGTGGTCAAGGAAGAGCTGCTAAAGATGCTGCAACTGCTCCTCGGGCGAAAGCTCGAACAAGGGGACAACGGTCGCGCCTCCGTGGAGCCTATTCCGCTAAGACGGCTGCACTCGGTCGTCTGACCGCTTCGACCTCCTCACACTCTCCGCACCGACCCGCTTGAATAGCTTTGGGCAAGGATATACTATCCCTGCCTAGGTTTTTCTCGCTTTGGACAAGGAGATCAATCTATGGCCGCAAAACGATCGTTTCTAGGGGCGACGGCCCTTATCGTTGTGGTTTTTTGCCTATTCTACGGCCTCGCTTCCGGGCAGGAATCTTTTTACAAGGGGAAGACCCTCCGTATCATCGTTGGCGGAGCCCCCGGAGGCGGCTTCGACACCTACGCCCGTATGATCTCCCGCCACATGGGCAAATACATTCCAGGCAACCCAACCATCATTGTCGATAATATGCCCGGGGCGGGAATGATGATCGCGGCCAATCACATCTACAAGATCGCAAAACCCGATGGTCTCACGATCGGGCACTTCACAGGCAATCAGGTCATCAGCCAGCTCGTGGGCAACCCCGGCGTAGAGTTCGACATGCGTAAGTTCGAGTACGTCGGCGCTCCTACCGCAGACCATTTCGCGTGCGCCTTCACACGGGCAAGCGGCATCACGAGCGCGGAGCGTTGGGTAGCCTCGAAGAAGCCGGTTAAGATGGGCGCGATAGGACCGGGAAACCTGATCGACAACACCTTGCGGGTGCTCAAATTTGCGACCGACTTTCCGATTCACATCGTATCGGGCTATAAAGGGACAGCCCCGGTCCGATTGGCTATGGAAGCGGGAGAGCTCGATGGATCGTGTTGGGGATGGGATTCGATCAGGTCAATTTGGAGCAGGGCCATCGATTCCGGCGAGGGCATAGTCGTCATCCAGTTCAGCTCAAAACCCCATCCCGAGCTTACCAAGGTCCCCCTCGCCGTGAGCTTTGGAAAGAGCGAGGAAGGGCGACAGCTCATCCAAGTGGTAATCCACGGCGGCAACTTTATTGAGAGATCTTATATCCTGCCACCCGGAACGCCCAAGGATCGTGTGCAGCTTGTGCGGCAAGCCTTCGCAAGAACCATGGAAGACGGCGAATTTATGGCCGAGGCAAAAAAGGCGAGGCTTGGCCTGGCACCGATTTCAGGCGAAGATCTCGAGCGGGCGATTCAAGGTTTTTTCAAGCTGCCGCCCAATCTCGGCGCCAAGCTAAAAGAGCTTCTGTTCGGCTAATCACGACTTTCGTCCCAATCTTGAGAGGAAGCGGACCGAGAGGGGGCCGCGCACCTCGCTCCGGCTAGCGGCGCCTGCCTCGGGCAGGCGTCCGATTTTACCGTGTCCTTCCGGCGCAATTAGCCTTTGCTCAAGGCCCTGCCCGCTAAACGGGAGCCCGCCCAAAGTCACCATTGGGATACCAGCCACTTTTCCGTAAACAGCCACCAAAAAAACAAGTGCGGCAAGCACTGCCGCGCCTAAGGATAAATACTTCATGGTTTCGCCCTCCATCTGGCCGCTTTCTGTCGTGAAGCTATTCGCGTATCTTCCTTCTTCTAAGTCAAAGACGCAAAATCGCCCGCCAAGCAGTCACCATTTTCCCACCAATGAATTTGAGCTGTCAATGCAAAAATTTTCTCAAATCAGGAGTTGTGGAGCCCCACGGGCAGAGCCCGTGGCACCTCCAAGCTTTCGGCG
>JACPAM010000281.1 GCA_016180805.1 Deltaproteobacteria bacterium
CCTATTTACATTTTCGGCCTCACCATCAAGAAATCGAGAAGCTTCTTGCATATGCCGACTAACAACCCGCGCGGCCAGATCGTAGCCCCCGCCGGCTGCGAATCCCACGACAAAGCGGATCGTTTTACGCTTGTAAAAGTCCTGGGCGAAGATAGGGATAGGGGTAGAGACGCCGAAGAGGAAAAATACCACGCCGAAGGCTACGCAAAGCCGGACCTTTGCGCCCACGATACTTCTCCCTTCCGATTAGAATTGTCCGCTTAAATCCCGGGTGAGGCTGGCGCAATTAGACTCTTACTGCCCAGCTTTGTCAAGGCCGGCATACAACTAAAGGCGGATGCCCAGCCACACAATCGGGGCGGCGAGAAGCAGGATGGCAATCGATAACGCTCTCAGGCGGTGGGTAATGGCCTCGATGTCGCGGAGCGGCAGGCTTTCGTCGGCTTCAAACCTCCTCACGAAGCGATGAGCAATACCCATGGCTTGATAAGTGCTGAGAATGATCAGGAAGAACGATAAGGCCAGCTTGATCGCGAGCGTCCCGCCCAACTGCTGGGCGAACAGACCCCGGTAGTTTGCCTTGAGATCGGTAATCGCGAAGGCTCCTGTGAGAACGACGATTCCGAGCGCGCCGACCTGCAGGGGATTGTAGAGTTTCAGACCTTGAGCCAGAAGCTTGAGCTGTGTTTCCTGGGGCGCCACCCTGCGCACGCACGGGATAAGCATGACCCAGAGCCCGATCACCGCTCCGAGATATACGGTAAGCGCCAGTAAATGAAGCCAGGAAGTGAGCATGGCGACGGCCGATTAGCCCCAGCCCAAGAGGCTTCTCTTCCTGGCCGGTCGGCCAGGGGCATCGTAGGATTCGCTGATGCTCTGAAGGCGATTCTTTATGGCCTGGAGGTCTCGCTTTTGCTGCGCCAAAAAACCCTGTAGAGCTTTCTCGCGCTTGGCTCTGAATTCGATGAGCTCTTTTTCCCGCCGGGTTTGAAATTGAACAAGCTCGCGCTCCCACTTGTCATAGAACTCCCTCAGGGCCGTGCGGACTTGGAAATTGAGGTTGTCTTTGACGACCATGGACTTATGGCAGTAGGGGCACCAGAGAACATTTCCGATCATGAAGTGCTTCGGGTGGCTTGTATAGCTTTCGCCGCACTTAAAGCAGTGGATGGGTATTTCCCACGAGTCGATGTCGGGTAGCTCCACGAAGGCCGGCGCAGGCTCTTCGACCTCCGCTACGGCTCGGGCCGGTTGGGGCTGTGGCGGCGGGCCTGGCGGTGGTGTCGTGGGCGCACCGGGCCGAGCAGCCTCCGCCTTTTGTGTTGGTGGCTTGGCGGCGGCCGGTTTTTCCGTGCCCTCGTGAAAACGGGACTCGAAATTCTCGCCGATATCGACGTCCTGATGAAGAGATCGGGTACGGGTGATCAACACCTCTTCGGTTTCGATGTTGTTCGGGTCCGTGACGCAGCAATCGACAGGACAGACGGCTGCGCAGGCCTCGTAATCGTGAAACCCCACGCATTCCGTGCACAGCAAGGGATCGATGACATAGATCTCTTCTCCCTGGGAAATGGCGTTGTTGGGGCACTCAGGCTCGCACGCCCCGCAATTGATGCATTCGCCCGTAATCATCGTTGCCATACCGTTACGTCCTCCTCACTCGCTCCACGCGTTGCAGCTCGCGCTTTGAGGCATTCTAGACAAACTGATCGAAAGATGTAAATACTTAAGGCCGCTTGGAGTCCTAGACCGGTTTGTGATATTCTCTGGACTTGGGGAGCGTTCGGGTTTAGCTCTTCCTTTGTCGGCTGACGAGTTCGATCTTATAGCCGTTCGGGTCTTCAATGAAGGCGATCTCCGTGCCGCCATGCTTCATCGGGCCGGGCTCCCGAACGATTTTCGCTCCCTTACGCCGCAGGGCTTCACAGGCTTCGTAGATATTCTCAACCCCGATCGCGATGTGCCCGAAGGCGTTCCCCAGGTCATATTGGCGGGTGTCCCAGTTGTAGGTGAGTTCGATGACGGCCTGTTCGGCCTCGGAGCCGTAGCCGACGAAAGCCAGGGTGAACCGCCCGGAAGGATACTCTTTCTTTCTGAGGAGCGTCATTCCTAGAACGTCGCAGTAGAATTTAATGGATTCATCGAGATCGTTTACCCGAATCATGGTGTGGAGAAGCCGCATGACGTTCCTCCCGACTTGCTGGTGCTGCCCGGCATGGACCGAGCTGTGCGCAACGAATGCAGCTTATAACGATAGTGGATTCGGGGCAAGGCAAGCGGGGAGTTTGGCGGCGTCCGACTTGAGCTTGGGCGGATGGTGGGTGAAAGACCGGCTGTTCGGAATCGTACTCGTAATCTGGAAAGGTGAGAAAGGGATCTATGGGCAAAATAACAGTTAGCCGTAAGTCATTACTGGGTCTGATGGCCGGATTGCTCTGCGCAGCTTTGCTCGTTGTTGCTCCTTTGAAAGCGGCGGAGAACCCGAAAAAGTTGAGGCTAGCCTATGCGGGCTGGGGGCTCGAGACGGCGATCGCATGGGTCGGCATTGAGGCGGGCCTGTTCAAGAAGTATGAGCTCAATGTCGAGGAGGTGATCATTCGGGACGGCCCCTCGGGCGGGGTCCATGCCCTCCTCGGCGTCGATGTGTTTTTGGGCTTTGGTAATCCTGTCAACCTCGTGCAGGCGATTTTGGGGGGCGGGGATATCGTCTTCCTCGGCTCTCACGTCAGTATCGACCAGTACGGTTTTGGCGTATCCCCCGATATTTCCACCATCCCGGATCTCAAAGGGAAGAAAATCGGCGTTTCCGCGCTGGGCGGGCGGTCGGATCTCGCCGCGCGTGTCATTCTTCGGCGCGCAGGTCTCGATCCAACGAGGGATGTTGAGATGGTCTTTGTCGGACTGTCGCCGCAACGCATGATCGCCTTGTCGCAAAAATTGATCCAGGGAACGCCGTTGGCTCCCGATGTGGCCGCGGAAGCAAAGCGGCGGGGGATTCGAGTAATCGAGGCCAAGGACGTCCCCGTGGTCACCGCTCTGTTGATGACCACGCGCTCTTTTGTCAAGAGGGACGAAGAATCTGTGCGGCGCTTCATGAAGGGATACGTCGCCTCGATCCATTATTACCTTACCCATCGTAACGAGAGCATCGGCATCATGAAGAAATACCTCTCCCTCAGCGACCCCAGGGCGTTCGAGTCGATGTACGAGGCCTTTGCGGCCCAGTTGGGCCCATTTCCTGCCCCGAGCGGTGAAGCTACCCAAGCGATCATTGATGTGGCGGGGGTGGCTGACCAAAAGGCAACGAGTCTCAAACCCAAGGCCCTCTTTGACCTGCGCTTTCTGGAAGAGCTCAAGGCGAGTGGCTTTATCGACGACCTCTACAGCGAAAAGAAAAGCCTCTAGCCTCTCTCCGGCTAGCGGTCTTCTCATGTTTGGGACACGTTTGCCACGCGAACTTTTGTCGTTTCTAATTTATAGGAATTGGGTTCGAGCGGTGCCTGTCTTCGGTCTGCGATGAACTGAGCCTTACAGACTCCCTCCCTGCGAAGCTTTGCGAAATTAAAGGCAAATTTTACGCTTTCCTCCCTGGCTGTTGTCGGCTCTGGGTAGCCAATTCATGGCATATATCTTGCGAGCGAACACTCGTTCAGGGCGGTGATGCGTTTGTAAGACTAACCTGTTGGCCGAAAGCCGGAGGTGAGAAAGCATGATAGAGAAATTTAAAGAGTGGTACGAAACCCGTCATGCCTATGCCAGGCAGTGGAAGGAGCGGACTGGCGGAAAGGTTGTGGGTACGTTCTGTACCTACGTGCCTGAGGAAATCCTGGCCGCCGCAAATATGCTTCCTGTCCGCATTCTAGGGAGTCACGAGCCCCAGGATGTCACCGAGCCGCATATATTTGGGATGTTCTGCCCCTTCTGTCGGGACGCCCTGGCCCAGGGGTTGAAGGGCAGGTTTAATTATCTGGATGGGGTTGTGCTTGCGCATTCCTGCATCCATTTTCGCCAGACCTTTAACTCGTGGAGAATCCACCTTCCAGTACAGTTCAGTTACTACATCCCGATGCCCAATACGGTGCAGACACCCCATGCCCGACTCTATCACACAGTGGAGGTGGAAAAGTTTAAAAAGGCTATTGAGGAATATACTGGTCGCCCGATCACGGAGCAGGATCTCGATCGAGGGATTGAAATTTTAAACCGCAACCGCCGTCTCCTGCGCAAGGTCTATGAGTACCGCAAGCTCGACCACCCGCCCCTGACCGGTGAAGAGGCCATGTACATGGCGGTTAGTAGCCAGTTCATCGACAAGGAAGAGCACAGCAAAGTTCTGGAGGCCGTGCTCAAGGAGCTCCCTGAACGGAAGCTCCCACGCGATGCAGGGATTCGCCTGATGGCTGTAGGGAGCGAGAACGATGATGCCGAGTTCTTTAGGATGGTCGAGGCTGTCGGCGGGACGGTAGTCATCGATGAGCAGTGCGCCGGAAGCCGCTATTTCTGGAACGAGCTGGTTCCCAACGGGAACCGCATGGCGGCCATCGCGGATCGTTACATTGATCGTCCTCCTTGTCCCGTCAAAGATTACCCGGGCCACTCCCGTTTCCAGCACGTGCTGAACCTGGCCAAGGACTATCGGGCGCAAGGGGCAATCATCATGCAGGAAAAATTCTGCGACCCTCATGAAGGAGACAATCCCCGCCTGAAAAAGTATCTGGAGGATAACGGTATCCCCACCCTTTCATTGGAGTTTGACTCAACCAATCCGTTAGGTCCTTTTCGCATCCGTGTAGAGGCATTTTTGGAAACCATTAGAGGCGAGGAACTCTTTTGAGGAGGATTTGATAATGGCAATCCCAACCAAGTATCCGACTGAGCCCTTGAAATGTTGGCCGAAGGCCAAAGAGATCCGCCAGCAGTACTACAAGGACTACGCTACCGCCCACGACCGAGGGGGCATCCGCTGGAGCGGAGGAGCCTGGGCCTTCGATGCCGTTCCCATGGGCTTAGGCGATGACGTCCATGTCATGACAGGTGAGCCTTATGCAGCCTCTATCGCCTTTGACCGCAAATTTGCCCAGGAGTGTCAGGACGCCACGGATGCCCGGGGCTGGGCCCGGGACCTCTGCTCGTATATGCGCATCTACTGGGGTTCCATGTACCTCAACCGCTTTTTCTTTGGCGGTGAGTTCCCGAAGCCGGATTTTTATTACCAGACCCAGATCTGCTGCAGCCACGCAAAGTGGGACCAGGAAGCCGCCCTGTATGAAAACGTCCCTTTCTTTTGCATCGACGTTTGCGTCGGCCCCTATGAGACCCTGGACGAGGATCGGCTCAATTACGTGGTGAAACAGTTGCACGATTCCATCGATGGGATGGAGAAGACCACTGGGAGAAAGTACGACGACGAGAAACTCATTGCCGCGGTTCACAACGAGTGCCGCAGCACCTCCCTTTGGGCCGAGATCTGCACGCTCAACAAGGCGATTCCGGCACCTCTGGATGAGAAGACCATGTTCTCCCTCTACGTGCTAGCCACTCTCCAGCGCTCTTCCAAACAGATTGGCGACTTTTACGAGGAGCTGCGCGACGAGGTCAAGGACCGAGTCGCTCGGGGAATCGCAGCCGTACCTTACGAGCGCTGCCGGATCATCACCGATACCCAACCTCCCTGGGGCTTTCTCAAGATCTACCGCTACATGGAGCAGTTTGGCGTTGTCTCCGTGGGCTCCCTTTACACTTTCGGCCTGGAAGGGATTTTCGGCGACCAGGAAGACGGAAGCTGGGGACCACGAAAAACGCCGCAGCAGTTGGGAATCAAAATTAAGACCAGGGAGGAGGCGCTGAGAATTACCGCCGACTGGAACCTCTCACGCCCGCAGTGGCAGCATTTCTATGACCCGGCCATCAAAACTCGTATGATGCTCAGGATTTATAATGAGTGGAAGCTCAACGGCGTGATTCTCCATCTCAACCGTGGCTGTGAAGGGCTGACCGTGGGGAGTTCGGAAAATCGCTTGGGTTTAGTTAAGGCGGGGGTGCCGGTCATGACCTATGAGGGCAACATGGCCGACGAAAAAGAATTCGATGAGCGGCGCACCACTTCTCGCATCGAGTCATTCATGGAAACCTTAGGCCTGGAACAGATTGAAGCCGCCCGTGCCGCACAGGCAGCCTCATGAAGAAAAGGTTCAAAACGTTCAAGTAGTTCAAGGGGTTTTAACGATTTGAACCATTTGAACGACTTAAACTGTGGGTAAGGGAAAGGAGGAGAGTCTTGATTAAGGCCGGGATAGACGTTGGCGCCAAAACCATAAAAGTAGTCCTCATGGAGGATGGGAAGATCAGAGGTAAAGGCAAGGTCCTTAGCGGATTCGATCAGGAAGAATCGGCGAAGGAAGCCTTGGAGCAGGCGTTGATGGAGGCTCAGCTTTCACGTGAGGCTATCGGGATTATTGTCACCACCGGCAACGGGAGAAAGGCGATCTCGTATGCAACCGACGATGTGACGGAGGCGCGGGCTGCCGCACTCGGGGCCGTCTTTCTCTACCCCTCGGCCCGGACGGTGATCGATGTGGGGGCGGAAGAGGCAAGGGCAATCAAGTGCGACTCAAGCGGGAAGGTGCTCGATTTCGCCGTCAACGAAAAGTGCGCTGCCGGCTCAGGGGCCTTTACCGAAGCCATGGCTCGCGCCCTGGAGGTCCCGTTGGAGGAGTTGGGTCCTCTCTCCCTCCGGTCAACTCAGACCATTCCGATGAACGCGCAGTGCACCGTATTTGCCGAGTCGGAGGTGGTCTCGCTTATTCATTCAAAGACGCAGAAGGCCGATATCGCCGTGCGGCGGGTTGGGCTGGAACCCGAGCTTGTGTTGATCGGAGGAGTGGCCCATAACCCCGGCTTCGTGGAATCCTTTAAAAGGACTGCGGAGCTGGACAACGTTCGCACGGCGGAGGACCCTGAGTTTGTCGGAGCGATCGGAGCAGCCCTGGCGGCGGGTGAGTAAAAAGAAAGGAGTTGCTATGGCGGAAATACAGGAATATTGGAGATGGACAGAATACAGCTGGCACCACCCCGAAATGGACTGGCGCCAGGGCAAGCGGATTGCGGCGGGCATCGATGTGGGGTCAGTGAGCTCTCAAGCTTTAGTTCTCGTGGACGGACAGATCTTCGCCTTTAGCAACCTGCGCACCGGAAGCAACAGCCCCGACAGCGCTAACAACGCGATAAAAACTGCCCTGAAGGACACAGGGATGGAGATAAAAGACCTCCAGTACACCGTGGGGACGGGATACGGCCGTGTCAACGTCCCGTTTGCCAACCGGGCAATCACCGAGATCGCCTGCCATGCCCGCGGGGCCAACTTTATGGCGGGACCTAAGGTTCGCACCGTCCTCGACATGGGCGGCCAGGACTGCAAGGCCATTCATTGTGATGAGCGCGGGAAAGTGACCAACTTTCTGATGAACGATAAGTGCGCTGCCGGCACCGGCAGGGGGATGGAGGTGATGGCGGACCTCCTGTCCATCCCCATTAAAGATATCGGTGATCTCTCCTTTCAGGTGGATGAAGAGCCTCAACCGGTGAGCAGCACCTGCGTGGTTTTCGCCAAGTCAGAAGCCCTCGGCCTGATGCGCTCTGGCTGGTCCAAAAATATGGTTCTGGCGGCCTACTGCTCGGCGATGGCCCATCGTGTCAGTTTGCTCCTTGGTCGGATAGGGGTTGAGGATCAGTTCTTTATCACGGGAGGGATCGCGAAGAACCCTGGAATAGTCAAGCGGCTGGAGCAAGAGTTGGGTATCCAAGCGGTCAAGAGCCAACATGACAGTCAAATTGCCGGTGCTTTGGGTGCGGGGCTCTTTGCCGACACGCTGCTACAGAAGGGCGCACAGTGATCGCCAATTACGGCTATAAAGACGGCTCAGGCGAATACTTTATCGGCATAGACACCGATAAGTGCAATGGTTGCGGCGATTGTGTACCCGTTTGTCCCGCCAAGGTCCTGGAAATGGTTGCCGATCAGTATGATCCGTTGTCGGACAAGATTGTTGCAGCCGTTAGGGAAGAGGAACGCAAAAAAATAAAGTACACCTGCGCCCCCTGCAAGCCGGCAAGCGGTCGCGCGCTGCTGCCCTGCATGTTGGCCTGTGCTCCGGGTGCTATTGCACATTCCTGGTGACGGATGAACCAGGTTGTTTTAACCATCGACGGCGCCCAAGTGACGGCGCGGTCAGATGTGTCTCTGTTTGAAGCGGCCCGCAGCGCGGGCGTCTATATTCCCGGCCTCTGCTCCCACCCCAGTCTTCCCCCAGCTCGCGGGAAAGTCGGTCTTGCTGCCATCTGGCGGGATGGTCAGATGGTTCAGGGCAGCACATCCGAGTCCGTGGAATTCAACGGCTGCGGGTTGTGCCTGGTTGAGGTCGACGGTGAGCTTCTGCCAGCCTGCACGACGTCGGCTCGAGAAGGGCTTAAGGTTCAGAGCCAGACCGTCGAGGTAAAAGCCAAGCGGCAGGATCGCCTGGCCGAAATTCTCGCCGATCACCCCCACGCCTGCTTAATCTGCCCGAACCGGGAGGGGTGTGACCGCATCGCCTGTTCCTTCAACGTGCCCGTAGATGAGCGCTGTTGTGTCAAGTTTTCGAATTGCGAGCTGCGCCGGGTGGCGGATTATGTCGGTATTAAGCCGGATACTCCCCGCTACGTGTTCCGCGATCTTCCGATCATCCGGGAAGACCCTCTCTTTACCCGTGACTACAACCTGTGCATCGGTTGCACCCGTTGCGTCCGGGTTTGCGCCGACATCCGGGGAGTGGAAGCTTTGGGATTTACGATAGCCGACAGTCGCGTGGTGGTGGGGACTACGGCCTCTTCTCTGCCCGAGTCAGAATGTAGATTCTGCACCGCCTGTGTGCAAGTCTGTCCGACCGGTGCTCTGATGGACAAACCCACCGACATGGGGGCCGCGTTTTCAAAGGAACAGGCTTTAGTTCCATGCCGTGCGGGCTGTCCGGCCGGCATCGACATACCCCGTTATGTCCGTTTCATTGCTCAGCAGAAGTACGATGAAGCCCTTGCCGTGATCCGGGAAAAGGTTCCGTTTCCTGCGGTCCTTGGCTATGTCTGCTTCCATCCGTGCGAAAGTGTTTGCCGCCGGGGCAGAGTGAGCGAGCCTATCTCGATATGCAGGCTCAAACGCTTTGCTGCGGAGCATGGGACGCTGCAGGACCGGGCTGCGCCGGTTACAAAGACAGGAAAAAAAGTCGCCGTGGTGGGTTCAGGTCCGGCGGGACTCACCGCAGCTTACTATCTCCAGGTCAAGGGGCACAGTGTGACGGTTTTCGAAGCAGCCTCCGAGCCTGGCGGGATGCTGGTGCAGGGCATCCCGCGGTTCCGCGTGCCCCGCGAGGTGGTCCAGCGTGAGATCGACTGGATTCTGGACCGGGGCATGGAGCTGCGAACCAACACTCCTGTAGGCTCGGCCTCTGGCCTCTCACTCGAGAGGCTTCGCAGCGAATACGACGCCGTTTTTCTGGCAGTCGGCGCCCAGTTGAGCAAGCAAATCAGGCTTGAGGGGAGCGAGATGCCGGGCGTTCTCTGGGGCCTGGATTTTCTGCGCGAAGTCAACCTCGGCTCATGGCCAGGGACACCACTAGGCTGCGTCGTTGTGATAGGTGGCGGAAACGTGGCGATGGACGTCGCGCTCACAGCGCGCCGCCTGGGGGCAAAAGAGATACAGATCGCCTGCCTGGAATCGCGCGCTGAGATGCCGGCCTTCGACTTGGAAATAGAGCAAGTCTGTGAAGAAGGCGCTGTCCTCCACCCGTCCTGGGGGCCAAAGCGGGTCCTGGCGAACGGGAAAGTGACCGGTATCGAGCTGGTGCGCTGCACCCGGGTCTTCGACGAGTCGGGACGGTTCAATCCCTCCTTTGACCCGTCGGTTACAACCGTGATCGAGGCGGACACCGTGATCCTCGCTATCGGCCAGAGTACGGATTTCTCCTTTTTGGGAGAAGCCGACAAGGCGTTGGTTACAGAGCGGGGAACGCTCCGGGTCGATGGGACTACTCTCGCGACGCCTGTTTCCGGACTGCTTGCGGGAGGTGAAGCGGTAAGTGGCCCATCGTCAGTCATCCAAGCCATCGCTGCCGGACGAAAAGCAGCGGCCGCCATCGACCGGCACCTCGGGGGTGATGGTGTCATTGAAGAAGCCCTGGCCCCGGCTCAGGAGAACGACCCCTGGATCGGTCGCGATGAGCGCTTTGCTTCCCGGGGCCGGGAGGCTATGCCGTACCGTTCACTTGCCGAGCGCCAGACGAGCTTCGACACGATAGAGCTGGGCTTCGAGGAGTCCATGGCTTTAAGGGAGGCGAGACGGTGTCTTAGGTGCGACCTGCGGCTCCAGATCGGAACGCCCATTCTGCCGCCGGAGCCGTGGCTGGAATTTGATCAAGAGCATATCGCGACAGTGTCCGCATCGGAGGGTGTATACCAGCTTCTGGATGCCGGAAAGCAGATCCTCCGGATCGCGGGAACCGCTGACCTGCGCCAAGCGCTGGAGGAGCAGCTCGGCAGCAATCCCAAGGCGCGGTACTTTGTTTACGAAGAGGCTCCGATGTATACACAACGAGAAAGTGAGCTGCTGCAGCACTTTCTCCAAGAGCACGGTCGCCTTCCGGCCGGCAACGACCTGGGAGATGACCTGTTCTGATCGAAAGCACGAGAAGCCATCAGCGATCAGCATTCAGCAACTGGCTTCCAGGCTGACGGCTAATTGCTGACAGGGGAGAACTGGTCTTTTTCAGAAGATGCAGAATCCCATATCAAAAAACCCCCGGGAGCAGGAGCTACTCAAGGAAGGCTGGACCAAGCAGTTTTGTGCTACTGGCCCAAGAATCCAGGAAGCCACAGAGCTGTATGAATCGATGGGGTTAGAGGTGCATTTGGAACCCCTCCGGTTAGAGGACTTAGGGTGTTCGGAGTGCTTCCAGGCACCCTGCGGGAGCCTTGGTGACTGCTCTGTTATCTACACCCGGCCAAGGAAGGACGGAGAGGATGAGAAATTGCCGGGCGAGCGCAAACGCGAAGAGGAGCTATGGTAAGGAAACCGGTTGACGCGAGAGAGCCAATGACGCCGGCATTAAAACGATAGGATGCGACAGGGAGTAAGGTTATGCGGCTGCGCGATTTCCCTTCGTGGCCAACCGTTTGGGATTGTCGCGGGGTATCCTCACCTTCGGCCGATGACATCAGCAGGGATGGGGTATTCCTAGGTATTCGCCTTGTCAGCAATGGGCTGAGTTTAGCAGCCCAGTACAAGGGAGAGTATTGCACAGCGGCCTTCTTCCCGAGCGAAGGCGCGAATTTTCTCCGTTCGTTGCGTGACCAACTGAGGAGCGACAAGGGCAGGCCGATGCGCGATATCGAAAATATTGAGATTCAGCTCTGAACTGCATCGCTTATTATCATCCACGTCCTTTCTTCACCAGCCTTACTCCAGCCCAGCTTTTCCCGTTGCGACTCGTTCAAGAAGCACAGGATTTACCTTCGCCTGTGAAAATGAGAGGATTAAAGAATTGATGTCGCTTCGACTTAAGATGATTTTCGGTATCGGGACGATCCTTTTTTTCGCAGTGGTCGTCTATGCGGTCATCGCTGTCTGGAGCCAAGTCAACCATTTGCAAGACCTAGCCAAGCGTGAGGCGGAATTGATTGCCGCCGTGGCAGAGCGCGCCATTGTGCGGGCGATGAGGGAGGGGAGGAGCGATGAGGTTCAAGCCCTGCTGGAGAAGATCGGGGAGGAACCCCATCTGGTGAGGGTTCGGATTGTGGATCGCCAGGGAGCCGTCCTTCGCTCGGACAGAGCGGAGGACGTGGGGAAAGTTCTCGCGCTCGGGGCGTGGCCTTTAAAAGAGAGCACGCCGGAGCCGGTTTGGGACTTTGAGACCCGGACCGTAACCATCTTTCGGCCCATCCACAATCGGCCTACCTGCTACACCTGCCACGAAGGGGAGCAGCCCGTGCTCGGTTTTTTGAACGCCTCCGTTACCCTCCCGACGCTTACGTCGGAGGTGATTGGGAACGTCGCGTCCATCGTCCTCCCCGCGGTTTTTACCCTTGTGACCGCCGGCGCGCTAATTTCGCTTTTTTTTGCTTTTACAATCGGCCGGCGGATCGATACCCTTTCCGTAACCATGGCTCAAGTCGAGGCCGGAGACCTTGGCGCCAAGGTCCCGGAAGAGTCGGGCGACGAGCTTGGGCGGCTCGGCCGAAGCTTCAACACTATGGTGTCTCGATTTGCCGAAGCTCAGGGACAATTAAAGGATCGCCATGCGGAGGAGATCCGGCGGGCGGAGAATCTGGCGTCCCTTGGGAAGATGGCGGCGGGGATTGCTCATGAAATCAACAATCCCCTTGCGGGAATGCAGAACTGCGTCAGGACTCTCCTGAAAAAAGCCGGTCACGACGCACAAGGGATACAGTATCTGAAGATGCTTCAAGAGGGCCTGGACCGCATCGGCCGGACCGTGAGGCAGCTTCTGGACTTCGCCCGCGAGGCAAAACCCAAGACAGAGCCGACAGACCTCGTTCCCCTTCTGCGCCGGTGCCTGGCCCTTTTGGAGCACGACCTGACCTCCAGGAAGATCTCCCATTCGCTGACCACGGTCTCGGAGCTTCCCTCGGTCCTTGGCGATTCCCAACAGCTCGAGCAACTGTTTCTTAACATCCTGATGAATGCGCTGGAGGCGATGGCGGATGGTGGGGAGATCTCGATCAGCGTTGGGCGGAGCAAGCGCCAAGCCGGTCTGTTCGCAGAGGTCCGGATTCGTGACACGGGAGTTGGAATTCCTCCCGATCACCTTGCCCGGATTTTCGATCCTTTCTTCACGACCAAAGAAGTCGGAAAAGGGACAGGATTGGGACTCTCGGTGAGCTATGGGATTGCCAAGGCTCACGGGGGATTCATCGATGTCCAGAGCGAGGTTGGCAAAGGGAGTACCTTCAGCGTGGTTCTTCCGGTGACCGGGGAAAGCGGAAACGATGCAGCAGCGCATACTCCTGGTGGAAGATGAGCCGATCCTGAGGGTGACGCTCACCAACGACCTCACCGAGGAGGGATACCAGGTCATCGCTATCTCGGATGGGGCCGAGGCGCTGCGCGTCATTCAGGAGCAGACCTTCGATGCTTCGCTGCTGGACCTCAGGCTTCCAAAGGTGGACGGCCTTACTCTCTTGCAGAGTTTTAAGGCATCAAATCCTTCGGGGATTGCCGTCATGATGACCGCGTACGGCACGATTCAGTCGGCGGTGGCGGCCATGAAAGCGGGGGCCACCGACTATCTGGTGAAGCCATTTCCGACGGATGATCTTCTCGTTTTGCTCCGGGGCCTCTTGTCCCAAGGGCCAGGGAAGACAGGAGAAGAGGCAGGCCGGAGCGGAGTCCAAAAATTTGGCGAGCTCATCTACGCAAGTGAAAAGATGGGCCGGGTCTGCAACCTGATCGCGACGGTAGCCCGTAGCGATGCCACCATCCTGATCCTGGGGGAAACCGGCACCGGCAAGGAGCTGGTTGCTCGTGCGGTTCATTACCAGAGCGAGCGCAGGAATTTCCCGCTCATCACGGTCGCCTGCGCTGCGATTCCGGAGCCACTGTTGGAAGCGGAGCTATTTGGCCATGAGAAGGGCGCGTTCACCGGCGCCATCCGGGAGCGAAAGGGGCGTTTCGAGCTGGCCCACAGAGGGAGCCTGTTCCTGGACGAGGTGGCCGATCTGGGTCCGGCGGTTCAGGCGAAGCTGCTCCGGGTACTCCAAGAAAAGGAGTTTGAGCGGATTGGAAGTGCACGGACGATCAAGGTCGATGTCCGGCTTATCTCCGCTACGCGCAAGCGATTGGAAGATGAGGTTTTGGCAGGGCGAGTCCGGGAGGACCTCTTCTATCGCCTCAAGGTCATCACGATCACGCTTCCTCCGCTCCGGGAGCGAACCGAGGATATCCTTCCGCTTGCCGAGCATTTCATAGAGAAGTACCGCCGCCCCTTGGGCAAGGAGATCCGGGGCCTCAGCCCCGAGGCTTGCCGCTGGCTCCTCGCCTATCATTGGCCCGGCAATGTCCGCGAGCTGGAGGCCGCCGTCCAGCAGGCTGTCACCTTGACCAAGAAAGACGTGCTTACGCCGGAAGACTTTTCTCCCGATGGTGTGGCTATGCCCCCCGGCCAACCCAGCGGACCCGCACTTTCTCTGAGCGACGCGATCCGAGAGGCCGAGCGGCGCTACCTCCAGGAAGTCCTGCGAAGCGTGGGGGGCCAAAGAAAGCGCGCCGCCGAAGTCCTGGGGATCAGCCGGAAGACCCTCTGGAAGAAGCTGAAGCTCCTAGCCCTGGAGTAATCCTTTCCGAACTTCCCGTCTCTCCGTTCGCCCCGCGCTTTGCCTGGTCGTCTCTGATCCCGTGAGACCGGTTTTTTGTTCCTCTGCCTTGTGCGCGGTGTGGCCGTGTTTTTGCTTCCGTGTTCTTGTGTATGAGAAAGAAAGCAACTGCCGAAAAACCGCCGGGTCATAGCCTGCAAATCGAAGAAAGACCACTCAGTGTCGCACGGGAAGAAGCGGAGCGGAAACACATACTGGCTGTTCTTGAGCATACGAAGGGCAATCGCACTCAAGCCGCTCGAGTGATGGGGATCAGCCGAAAGACGCTGTGGAAAAAGTTGAGGCAACTTGGAATTTTTTCCCTCTCCGACGTTACCCAAAGGTAACACCTGACTGGGCGCTGTTACCCTTTGGTAACGCGCGTAGGTGAGCCTCCGTCCGCCGAACATATCGATCCTGCACGTTTTCCTAACACAACAGACACTGGCAAGGTCCTTGCAGCTCTCACATGGCAATCCCGTTTGAGGAGAGGACTATGAGGAAGTTCAACGTGCGAAAAAAGAGTGAAGAGCGGCGGAAATTTCTAAAGGCGGTCTTGGCAATTTCGGCGCTGGCTCCCGGACTGCTTACAAAGTCGGTCACCTCGGAGGCGGCAGCGGCTCCCCCGCAGACGCCATTGCCAGATCTTCCCGAAGGCGAAGGTCAACTGCTCCGCATGCAGAGGGAGTTGCAGCGGGCCCTAAAGAAGCCCGTCGCAGAGCGACGCTGGGTCATGGTGATCGACGGCAGAAAATGCGTGGGCTGCAACGCATGCAGGGTTGCGTGCGTGGCGGAAAATGCTTTGCCTCCGGGCGTTACCTACCGTACCGTCCCCGAAGCACAAATCGGCGACTACCCGAAGGTCGCGCGCTTTTTCATGCCCACACAGTGCATGCAATGCGACAACCCCCCGTGCCAGGAGGCGGCAAATGCCATTTCCCCAGGCTCCATCAGTAAACGGCCAGACGGGATCGTGGCCATCAACTACCAAAAGTTTCGAGGCCGAAAGGCGTTTCAGGCCGCGGCGAAGGCCTGTCCTTACAAGGCCCTTTACTACGATGACGGGCGCTTCTTCACCGAAGGAACACCGGCGCTCCAACCTTATGACAAAGGGGCAAGCTACGATTATGGCTCCATGTGGAGGCGAGTCAAAGGTCAGGAGGGCCCCCCGATCGACGGGGGCAGAAAGTGCCATTTCTGCCTGCACCGATTGAATGCCAGCATGCTCCCTGCCTGCGTGAGCACCTGTGTGGGGCGGGCGGCGTTCTTTGGCGACCTCAACGATCCCGAGAGCCTGGTGGTGGAGCTGCTGGCGAAATACAAAGACAAGGCGGTGCGTATCCGGGAAAATCGGGGTACGCAGCCCAGGGTCTATTACATTGTCGATGATCCGGCTTTGACAGCGGCCTATCATACCTAGGGGGATAGAACCATGAAAGACAAAAAGGCAAGCAGAAGGCGAATAGATCGGAGGGAGTTCTTAAAGTGTGGCGCCTTTTTGGGAGGATCGGCCTTTTTCATGAGTCAGGTGGCTCAAAACAGCCTCTTTCCTCGGCTCGCGGAGGCTGGAGCCGTTCCCTCAGGGCTGGAATACCCGTTGGGGAAAGCTGAGAACATCCTTTATAGCGTCTGCCAGCAGTGTAACACCCAGTGCGGCATCAAGGCTAAGATCGTCAATGGAGTTGTGGTTAAGATCGACGGCAACCCGCTTGATCCCTGGAACATGATGCCACACCTCCCCTACAAAACCCCTGTGGCCAATACAGCATTGGTGGACGCAGCCGTATGCCCCAAAGGACAGGCGGGAATCCAGACCTCCTACGACCCCTACCGCGTTGTGAAAGTTCTTAAGAGAGCCGGCCGAAGAGGCTCCAACCGGTGGATCACGGTTCCATTTAGCCAGGCCATAAAGGAGATCGTCGATGGGGGGAGGCTCTTTGCCCACGTGCGCGGCGAAGAGAAACGAGTGGTGAGCGGCCTGAAAGAGATTTGGGCTCTACGCGATGCCAAAGCTGCCCAGGCGATGGCCAATGACGTGAAGGCGATTTTGGGCAAGAAGACGGCCGACGAAAAAAGCAGAGCGGTCGAGACGTTTAAAGCCAAGCATAAAGAGTACCTGCAGACGTTAATCGATCCAGACCATCCAGACCTGGGTCCGAAGAACAATCAGTTGGTCTTTGTCTGGGGAAGGCTCAAGGCAGGCCGTGGCGATCTTATTGGCCGTTTCACCCGAGATGCTTTTGGCTCGGTCAATGCGCACGGCCATACGACAGTTTGCCAGGGCTCGCTCTATTTCACGGGCAAGGCCATGAGCGAGCAGTACATTGACGGCAAATGGAGCGGAGGAAAGAAGTTTTTCTGGCAGGCCGACCAGCAGGGATCGGAGTTTATCGTCTTTGTGGGAACGAATCCCTTTGAAGCGAGCCAGGGTCCCACTCTCCGTGCTCAGAGAATCACCGATGGCATCACCAGCGGCCGTTTGAAATATGTAGTGATCGACCCGCGCCTTTCTCGGACCGCGGCCCTGGCCTGGAAATGGCTCCCCAATAAACCCGGCACCGATGCCGCGGTAGCTCTGGCCATGATCCGCTGGACTATCGATAATAAGCGCTTCGATGAGCGCTACCTCAGAAATGCCAACAAGGCCGCTGCCGCCGCGGATAGCGAGCCTACCTGGTGCAATGCCTCCTGGCTCGTCCGGCTCGACAAAGAGGGCAGACCAGGAAAGTTTGTGCGCGCCTCGGAGGTCGGGCTTGCCCTGAAAGAGAGCCGCAAAACCAGCGACGGCAAGGGAAGCTATGAGTTCGATCCGTTTGTTGTGTCCGTGGATGGACGGTTGGTGCCCTTTGATCCCAACGACAGCAAGAATCCCGTCGAGGGCGATCTGTTGGTCAGCAGTGAAGTGGCAGGGGTCAAGGTGAAAAGCGCGCTACAGATCCTCTATGACGAGGCCTCTTCCCGGTCAATCGAAGAGTGGGCCGAGCTGTCCGGGCTCAAAGCGGAGGAGCTGGTGGAAGTGGCTCGCGAGTTTACCAGCCACGGTAAGAAAGCTGCGGCCGACATTCACCGAGGGGTTTCCCAGCACACGAATGGCTTTTACAACTGTACGGCCTGGCTCTCGCTCAACCTGCTTATTGGCAACTATGACTGGAAGGGCGGCATGTCCCAAGCCTCCACCTATGACCACATCGGGAGCAGGAAGGGTAAGCCATTTCCCGTGGGCGCGCATCCAGGAAAGATCGCGAATTTTGGCATCAGTGTGATCAGACACGACATGAAATACGAAGAGACGACCCTCTTCTCCGGTTATCCTGCCAAAAGGCCCTGGTATCCGTTGGCCAGCGACATCTATCAGGAGATCGTACCGTCGGCCGGCGATGCCTACCCGTATCCCATCAAGGCTTTAATCATTTACATGGGGACGCCGGTATATTCGTTGCCCGCAGGCCATACCAATATCGAGATCCTGACTGATGTAAAAAAGATCCCGCTGATTGTCGCCAGCGATATCACCATTGGCGAGACCTCGATGTACGCCGACTACATCTTTCCTGATCTCACGAATCTGGAGCGCTGGGAGATCGCGGGCTCTCATCCCTCGGTGATCTGGAAGGTGCAGCCCATTCGCCAGCCGGTCATAGCGGCCCCTAATCAGACCGTAAAGGTCTTCGGCGAGGAGATGCCTTGCAGTCTCGAGGCCCTCCTCCTAGGTCTGGCAGAGAGATTAGCCCTGCCGGGATTCGGCCCCGCAGGCCTCGGAGAGAAAAGGGATCTGCGTAGACCTGAGGACTATTATGTCCCCATGGTAGCCAACGTGGCCTTCGGTGACAGGCCGGACGGCGCTGATGCGGTGCCCGACGCGGACCAGCAGGAAATGGACCTGTTCCTCAAGGCTCGAAGGCACCTGCCCAATACCGCTTTCGATGTTAAGCGGTGGCAGGAGGTGGTCGGGGAGAAATGGTGGAAGAAGGTTGTCTATGTTCTCAACCGGGGTGGTCGGTTTGACGAGTTTGCAAATGGATATGACAGGGAGCAGCTCAAGAACAAGTTTGGTACTCTGATCAATCTCTATCAGGAGAAGACGGCCACGACCCTGAACAGCATGAGTGGGAAAGCCTTTCCAGGCATTGCCACCTACATCCCTGCTCCGTCCGACGCCCTCGGGCGCCCGATAGCGGATGATGGCTACGACCTTAACCTGATTACGCACAGGGAGGTCATGCAAACCAAGAGCCGGACCATAGCCAATTACTGGCTCCTGAGCATTCTCCCTGAAGGAGCCTTCTATATTAACCGCGCTGATGCGGAGCGTCTGGGCTTGAAAAGCGGCGATCGGGTAAAAGTTGTCTCGGCAAGTAACCCGGAAGGGGTCTGGGACTTTAAGAACGGCCGCAAGAGGCCCATGGTCGGGAAGGTTACCGTCACCGAGGGCATCCGTCCGGGTGTGGTAAGTTTCTCCGTCGGCCATGGCCACTGGGCCTATGGCGCCGGCGATGTGGTAATCAACGGTAAGCGGATTCGTGGGGATGAAAGGAGGGGTAAGGGCCTCCACGCCAACGCCGCCATGCGCGTCGACCCTGTGCTGAAGAATACTTGTCTCTCCGACCTGACCGGCGCAAGCGCTGTCTTCTACGACACGAAGGTGAGGTTGGTGCGGGTCTAACCTAGGAGCAATACAGCAGTAGAGCAATAGAGCAGTAGACCGCATTCTGGCCTTGGTCCATTGTCTCATGCTTCAATGCTCTAAGATAAAAAAGCCGGGAGGCCGGCTTTTTATTTTTTTGGTGGTCCCAACGGGACTCGAACCCGTGTTACCGACGTGAGAGGCCGGTGTCCTAACCGCTAGACGATGGGACCATGGCTGAGGAGGTAGGACTCGAACCTACAATCGCCTGATCCAGAGTCAGGTGGCTTACCAATTAGCCGACTCCTCAA
>JACPAM010000323.1 GCA_016180805.1 Deltaproteobacteria bacterium
CCGCGCGATAAGCCTCGTGTAGGTATCGTACCCTCCACCGGCGGAGGCGCCGACGATGAAGCGAATCGTTTTGCCCTGGTAGAACTCCTCGACCGATGCACCAAGCGCCGGCGTGGCCAGCGCTATCAAGCCAAAGATATGGAGCCAAACTACTCGGAGTGCCTTGGCCATGAGCCACCTCCCTGCAGTTTTGTCCGTCCTGCCCAGAGACCTATAACTGTCCGCGCGGTCATGTCAAGCGGTCTGCCCCGCCCCCAACTTTGACGCTTTCGTGACTCACAGGCCAGGTTTGACGTCATCGAATTCGGAACTCCGGGGCACACAGGAAGATCGCCGTAGGGTGTTTTCCCCCTTGACATCTGGCTTCACTACTCCATAAGCTATTTTTCCATATGGGGCGGGTCATACAGATCAAAGAACTCCATCAGGCGCGGCGCCGGCGCTCGGAAAGGGTCAGCCTTGAGCAGTGCGTGGAGCTCCTTGAATGGAATCTCCAGCACAGTGTGGAGCGCTATTTTTCCTCTCCATCCGAAGAGAGATCACTGCGCGCGACGCAGATTCGTAAGATCAGCGAGTTGCTGGAATATGCCGTGCGACTTCTCTGACGGCATGGCGGGGAATCGTGGAATCGATTAGTCCCCTTCTCACCTCCATTTTCGTCTTCGTCTTGATCGCCGGCTTAGGAATTATGGGGTGGTTTTTGCTGCGCCACCTCAAGATTCTTCTTGCGGAGCGGAAAGAGGATCAGTCCCTGCTGATCATTCAGCAGCAGATCGATCAGATGCGCACCCAGTTCGCGCACGTTTTGGACAGCAATACCCAGCTCATTCACACGCAGTTGGGGCAGCTTCTGGGTAATGTAAACGAGCGGCTCAAAGAGAACTCGGAGGTCTTGCACAAGACCCAGCAGACCCTCGGAGAGCGCCTGGACAATGCCGCGCGGGTGGTGGGCAACGTCCAGCGGAGCCTCGGAGGCCTGGAGGAGGCCAATCGAAAAATTTACGAGGTGGGAAAAGACATCGCGTCGCTGCAGGAAATCTTGCGGGCGCCCAAGCTGAGGGGAGGGTTCGGAGAGTTTTTTCTCGGCGACCTGCTGAGCCAGATCCTTCCGCCAGACCATTTCACCATGCAGTTCGGCTTTCGGAGCGGGGAGAAGGTGGACGCGGTCATCAAGCTTGGAGGGTCGTTGGTTCCGGTGGATTCCAAGTTCCCGCTGGAGAACTTTCGGCGGATGCTGGAAGGCATGACCGAAGAGGAAAAGATCAAGGCCCGACGCCAGTTTGTTGCCGACGTGAAAAGGCACATTGATGCCATCGCCACGAAATACATTCTTCCGGACGAGGGAACCTACGACTTCGCCCTCATGTATATTCCCGCCGAGAACGTTTACTACGAGACGATCATCAAAGACGACGCTCTTGGAGGGGAACGAAGCCTCAGTCAATATGCGCTCGCCAAGCGGGTGATTCCGGTTTCTCCGAATAGCTTCTACGCCTATCTCCAGGCGATCGTGCTGGGCCTCAAAGGGATGAAGATCGAGGAGCGGGCGAAGGAGGTTATCCAGTATCTGAGCCGCCTGGAGGGCGACTTTGGCAAGTTCAAGGATGAATTCCAACTGATCGGTAAACACCTTGGCCACGCCCAGTCGAGCTTCCAAGGCGCGGAGAAGCGCCTGGACCAATTCGGCCAAAAGCTCCTTGCCGCGGACAGCGGGGAAAAAAAGCTGCCAGGGCTCTAGCCCAACTGCTCTGGCCGAGCATGTTGTTTTCCTAATTTCTGCCTGAGCCGCCTGCTTCCCGATTCCGGCATTCTTTCTACGCCCATCCTTACTTTTCCGGGGCGCGAGCCGAGAGCCAAAAATGGTTTTCCGGTGTCGAAAAATGGCGCTGGGACAGAACCGATGACCCATTTTGCCATCGGTGCTTCCCGGCCGTAGCAGTCCAATCGTCTTGGAATGCTGGCACAATCGATCCCCAGAGGCCCGAAAGCCGTTGAACCGAAACCATGGATTCGGCGGAACCAAGGCTGGCATGTCTATTGCTCTGCAACAGGTTTGGCACGGGCCGTTTTATCGCCCGCGACTCTTGTTGACCAAGCGGGAGGAAGAAAGTCGATGCGTCTTCGCTGGTTGTCGTTTTGGCTTTTCCTATGGGCTATGGGGTTGAGTGGCTGCGCCGCCATCGGGCTTACTCTCTTCGGGGTCGGGGCGGGGGTTTCAACAGGTACAGCGGTGGCCTACACCCTGGACGGCTACGCGTACCGAACCTTCACCGCGTCGTTGCCCAAGGTGGAGTCCGCTACGCTGACAGCGTTGGACCGGATGGGCATAAAGGTAGAAGGCAACGAGAAGAGCGACGAAGGGAAAGTCATCCGCGCGCTCGGGGCCGACCGCCAGATCGAGATCCAGCTTGAGACGATCAGTGCCAAGACCACGCGAATTCGGACGGTAGCCAGGCAGGGGGTCTTTTTTAAGGACCGTGCTACCGCCACTGAGATTATCATACAAACGGAGAAGATACTGAACGGAGCTTGACGGAGGCTCTAGGAGGGAAGTTTTATGA
>JACPAM010000282.1 GCA_016180805.1 Deltaproteobacteria bacterium
GGTCCGAAAGACTCCGACGGCCACGTTGTGTTCTTCCTTGCACGCCACCGTGCAGGCATGGCACCCGATGCAGCGATTGTGGTCGATGACAAAGCCGTAACGCATCTTTTATCTTTCGAACTCCTCGGTCATTGGGGGTTTCACCTTAGGCCATTCCTGCGCGATATTTCCGGGACCGAAATGTAGCCCGGATTCCCTCGAAAGCTCCGCGGGGTCCGAGCCCTCAGGCCGCGGCCGTCTCTCTCCGCGACCGAGGGGGAGCGCGAGTGAGGCTGCGGACGTCCGATTACAGACAGCACGACTCCTGGCACGAACCCATCGGCCGCAGCCGAGAGCGCGCTTCCCGAGGGAGCCTAGTTCATCGGCCGCGGCCTTCCTCCTCGTCCCTCTCGGTCGACACTACCTCCTGACCTTTCCTGGAATCATGAATCATCCGGGCCAGAACTAGCGTGCGCCAGTTCCCGGGGCTCGATTGATCGCCATCCGGCTGAAGAGCGTCCGCACATTCAGCTCGGTGATCTTTCTCCGATCCTCTTCGCTCAGCCATTCGATCCCGCTAATCGGCCGGTCTTGGGATCGATGGCGTTGACTGCGCCGAACATCTCGGTAGCGAACAGCACCCGATCCACCCCCACACGCTTGATGAGGAGCTCCATGGCCTCCCGGTCATAAATGGCCATGTCCCAGTAAACCCTGCGGGCAGCTTCTTCGAAGTCGTCCAGCCCCTCGCGCACGTGCATTCCGCGGTGCCGGTTCCACTGATAGGGGATGGCTCCGCCGCCGTGCGGGATGATGATCTTGAGGGCCGGGAAATCCTTGAAGACGCGGGATCTCAGCAGCTCGACCGCGCCCGAGTGATGCTGCGCGATGTAGTAAGAGATCGTCGTGTGCATGGCCGGATTGAGGGAAGCGCTCGCATGAATGGTCCCAGGTATGTCCAGCTCCACCATCTTCTCCCACAGCGGATACCACCACTCATCCGCCAGGGAGGGAGTTAACGGCTCGCGCCCTCCAGCCACATCCGGGTTGATGTTGCAGCCCACGAAGCCCAGCTCTTTGACGCAACGCTCGAGCTCTTCGACCCAGTGCCTGGGGCTCACCGCAGGAGATTGCGGCAACTGGCACACGGGAGAGACCCTGTCGGGCCACAGGCGAGCGATGCGCGCGATCAGGTCATTGCACGCTTCCGTCCAGTAGCGGCTGACCAATTCCGAGCCGAAATGATGTCCCATCGCCGAGGCTTGGGGCGAGAACATCAGATGATCGATACCCGAGTCCGCCATGCGCTTGAACTGTCCCTGCATGGTGCGCTCAAGCTCTGCGTCGCTAATTCGCAGGCGCGCACGCGCCGGCCTGGCTAAGTCGATAATTTGTCTGGCACGGTAAGCCTGCAGCTCGGGAGGCGCCGTCGTGTAGTGCGTATGCGCGTCGATGATCACGAATCGTTTCTCCTTAGCCCCGGTTCCCTCGAAAGCTCCTCTGGGGCCGAGCCGTCAGGGCGTGGCCGATGGACTAAGCTCCCTCGGGAAGCGCGCTCTCGGCTGCGGCCGATGGGTTCGTGCCATGAGTCGTACCGTTTGTAATCGGACGTCCGCAGCCTCGCTCGCGCTCCTTCTTCATCGGCGGTCACTCCGGTCGTTTCGTTTGAAGGCCTCCTCAAGGTAGAGGCGTATTGCCATCGTCCCGAGAGGGTCGCCCCCGAGATCGGCGAACCATCGCTCGTCCTCCTCGAGCTTCATCAATGAGGGTGATATGACCCTTGATGACTAAATCGGACTCTTGCAGATCACATCCAGCAAGGCCTGCCGCTTCTCTTCCCTGACCACCTTGAGGCCACGTCGAATGGCCGCGGGCAGCTCGGCGGGATCCTCGACCCGCTCGCCGTGAGCCCCACAGGCTTGTGCGATCAGGTCAAATCTCGGCGACGGGCTCAAGTCGCACCCCGGAAAGTTCCGGGTTTTGTGGGCAACGCCGTCGGGATAAAGCTCGCGGGTGCTGCTGATGCTCGCGTTCCACGCCTGGTTGTTGTAGACGACCGCAAGCACCGGAATGCCGTATTTCTGAGCCGTGAAGTGACATGCCGTGGGGACGGAAAACATGTGGGCGCCGTCGCCCTGAGCAGCGATGACCGTGCAATCGGGCGCCGCAAGTTTGCTCCCGATGGCGGCCCCTAGCCCCCAACCGAGATGTCCCGCCGGCGGCGTATTGAAAAAGCACCCGGCTCTTCTGAGATCGATGGCCTCCCCCAGTGGAGAGGTGACGGTTTCACAAATCACAATGGTCTTTTCATCCATAGCCTCCCCAAGGCATCGGGAGACCCAGAGGGGGTGGATGGGTTTTTCGTTCCTCACCGCCTGTATTCTCGCGTCGCGCTCCCTGATCATGGAGTGATGCTCGGCCTCGACCCTCTTGCGGCGCTCCTCGAAGTCTCTCCTCAAGGAAGGGTCGTGGGCGAGTTTTCGTTTTACGATCTCGATCAGCGCCGGGAGGGCGATCTCGGAGCACCCGCTGATGGCCAAATCCGCGGGAAAACCCCAGACTGGAATCGAAGAGAACAACGGATCTCTTTCCAAATGAATGACCTTGGCGTCCGGCCGAAGGACCTCCTCGGAGAGGCTCAGCCAGGGAACGTCGATATCGATCAGAAAAACGACGTCGGCATTCTTGGCGTGCTTCGGGATCTGGGTTCCCAGATAAAGCGGATGGTCCGTGGGAAAATTGACGTAGGAAAGGAGCTGCACCACCGGCACAGCCAATAGCTCCGCGAGCTCGACCAGGGCGGCTACCGCTTCGGGGTTTCTCCCCAGGTACTTCGTCGCGATAAGCGGGCTTTTCGCCTCAAGCAACAAGTCCGCGGCCGTGCCCAGAGCCTGCGCATCAGCTTGGTTCTTCGTGGCCGGCTCGGAAGGACCCCTGGAAACGACCGTTGACGTCATCGGTTCACACAGCCACTCGCGCGGCAGCACCAGATACACCGGCCCCCGCGGCTCGGTCATGGCGATTCTGAAGGCGCGCGAGACGACGGTCGGAAGATTTTTGTTCGACCGGTTCTCGTAGTCCCACTTGACGAACTCACGCAGGATCGAGCCTTGGTCCCTGGACTCCTGCCGCCAGTGGATGGGACGGCTCTTGCCCCCCGGAAGCTCTCCCTCCGTGACCGGCGTTCTGCCCGCCACGAGGATGACGGGGACATTAGCCGATTGAGCATTCATGATGCCCCCTACCGAGTTGGCGGTACCGGGGAGGGTATGAACGAGAACGACCTGGGGTTTGCCGGTGATGTTGTAATAGCCATGCGCCATGGAGACCGCCGCCTGCTCATGCGGGACCACCAGCGTCTGCACATCGTTGGGATCCTCCGTGGCGGTTCGCGCCAGCGCCTCGATGATCGGTCCATGGTCAGTTCCGGTGTTCGCGAAGATGTAGCGAACGACTCCCCGGGACCGGATCTGCGCGAGAAATGCCTCGGCTCCGCTGGCAACCGGAATCTCTTGAATGTCTCTTTGAGCCATAGATTGGAATCCTTTCGTTGCTATTATGCTGACTAGCCCGTTTGCTCAAATCGTCGAAAGCCGGACCTGGATCGCTCGCATCCGGCCTTATCGGCGCCCATCATCCGCTTCGGACCGGAAAGGCCGGCGGGATGATCTCATCCGCTTTCCTTCCGGCCCAGTCGCGATTCGCCCAGTTATCCCACGCCCTTTTTGCCGTCGCCTCCGCCTGCGCCCACAACTCGGCCTCGTCGATCCGCGTCGACCGGCCTTGCTCGATGACCACCTCGCCGTTGACAAGGACGGTCTCCACGTCGGCGCCGCAGCCATACTCGACCAGGGCCGTCACGGGATCCCTGACCGGACCGTAACGCGTCGTGCGCAGGTCCACGACCACTACGTCCGCCATGGCGCCCACCGAAAGCCGCCCCAAATCTTCCCGGCCAAGCGCCCGGGCGCCACCAATCGTAGCCGCGTTAAAAACCGCCGCCGGGCGCGCGCCATGGTACTTGCGGTCCACCAGGCGCGAGATCAACGACGCGTAGCGCATCTCGGCGACGATGTCCAGCGGATAGGTGTCCGTGCCCAGACCAACGTTGATGCCCCGCTCGACGTAACGGTCGAAGGATTCCATGGCGAGCGCCATCTTGGCGTATTTATGGGGACAATGACCTACGGAGGCGCCCGCATCCGCGATCAGCTTGAGCTCATCGCCAAAGGGATAATCCACCCGCGAATGGCCGGCGGCATAAACCATATGCCCGAGCACGGTTTGGGGGCCGAGAATACCGGCGTCGGCGAGGTACTCGACGATTGATTTGCGGTAATTGTAAACGATCTCGATGAACTCTCTTAGATTTCCTCCCGCGTGGATATGGATGCCCACCCCCAGCTCCTTCGCCGCAGCGGCAGTCTCCTTGAGCAGCGACGGCTCGCAGGTCTCCGCCTGCGCCGGACAGAGGATTCCCTGGAGGCGGCCCTGATGGGCGCCGTGATACTTCCGGATGAAGTCCGCAGCCGCCTCAAGCCCGTTGCGGCCGCGGTCCGGCCGCGGCTCATAGCAATGCTTACCCTCGGGATCGGTAAGAATATCGCTACTCCGGTACGCCGGGCTGAAAAACACCCGCGCGCCGATTTGCCCGACCGTCTCCACGTAGCCTTCGAAATCCCCCGGCCCGCTGCCGGGATCGAGAATGGTCGTGGCGCCGTTCTTTAGCGCGCTGAAAAGCGCGAATTTTCTTCCGATCGCCACCCCCTGCGGCGGCTGAGGGGTCATTTTTTCCTTCGCGGGCGCGCCAAAGACGAACCAGTTCGCGGATAGGTAGTCCTTTTTGGTCACGTCACCGATAAGATAATCCCCGACGTTCAACTGGGAATGGACGTGGAGATTAATGAAACCAGGACATACCACCTTTCCGGCAGCATCGATGGTCCGATCCGCCTGAAGAGTTGAATCCGTCCCGACATAACTGATCGTATTCCCCTCGATGAGCACGGTTCCGTTCGGTATCAGTTCGTGGTGGCTTCCCGACCAGCCCACCACGTGGCCTCCCTGGATCTTTATTTTCATAACCTGTCCCCTTTCGGCAGGTTCGTGCTGATAAACACGGCCAACTTAGACCGAGTTTGCTTCCACTTGCAAACGGACTGGAAATAAAAGGGAAGGCAAAAAATCCGCGGTGCTCGAGCTCCGCGTCTTATGAAACCACGGGTTCGAGGCGAATATCGATCAGCGAAACCTGTCCCGCAGCGGCCGCCTTTAGACCGCGCTCCAAAGCCTTCCGCACCTCGCCAGGCTCTTCGACCTTTTCACCATAGCCGTCGAAGGCCCTCGGGAGCACGGCATATTCGGGGCTCGGAGTGATCGAGATGCCCACGAAGTTTTTGGTCTTTACCGCCCAGCCGTTCGGAAAGTAACGTGGGATACCGGACTTCTGCGACAAGTAACCGTAGTTGTTGAAAATCACGATCATGATGGGCATCTTGTGCTCCTGGCAAAATCCCATGGCGGCCAGCCCGGGGTCATAATTGAAAGAGCCATCCCCGATCAAGCAAATGACCGGCCGTTTGGGCGCGGCGGCTTTGACTCCCAATGCGGTTCCCAAGCCTGTACCCAGGCCGCCGATACTGCCGGCGAAATACGATCCCGGTTTGAGCTTGTCGACGTAGCGATGTAACGCCAGCCGGTGTGTGATCGTCTCTTCGACGACCATCGCGTCGGCGGGCAGCACCTGATTGAGCTCGTACATGACCCAGCAAGTGTCGATCGGCTTTTTATCCTTAAAGCTCAGCGCTTCTTCAGCCCATTTGCGCTTTCTTTCCTCGCAGCGCTCGCGCCATTTTTTCGCCCGCTCGGCAAAACCGGAATTGCCCTTGGGCAGGCGCTTGTTGAGCTCCTCGAGAAGCTGCTCGAGCGAACTCTCGACTTCCCCCGCAAGGCACAGATCCACCTTGAAGCCCCAATAGGGCAGCTCCGCCCGCAGCGGGTTCTCATCGAGGACGGCGACTTTGACCCCCGGGCCGGGTCCTTTCGAAGGAGGATGCCACGGCACCATGGAGCTGAGGAGTAAAACCATATCAGCTTCCGGCAGATATTCCTGCGGATCGTAGCCCCCGTGCAGCGGATGGTTGCGTGGAAAGTTCAGATAGCCGGTGCTTCGAGTCTCGATCACGGGAATCCCCAGGGTCTCGGCTAGCACGACGATCCGGTCAACGATCATTGGACTGCGGCCGGCCTCCTCGGAGATGATGACGGGATTTTTCGCCTCGAGAAGCATTTCGGCCAGCGCCCGGATTCCGCCCGCATCCGCGGTCGGCGCCGGCGCCGAACCGAGCGTAGAAGGAGGGTCCTTAGACATCTTATCGAACAGATATTCCATGGGCACCGAGACCAACACCGGTCCCCGAGGAGCCGCCACCGCGAGCTGGCAGGCGCGCTGGATGGTCGCCGGCCAAAGGGACTTCGTGTTGACCCCAAAGCTCCATTTGACACAACGGTCTACAAGCCGCGCCGGTCCGCCCACATCGGCGAGATTGCCAATCCACTGCGCTCCGGGATCCGGCGCCTCATCTTCGCCGAAGCCGACTGATTCACCGGTAAACACCACCATGGGAACGTGTTCGTGAAGCGCGCCCCGGAGCGCCATCGAGGCGTGGAGCGCCCCCACGGTCGTATGGATCATCACGGCCGGAAGCTTTCCCGTGGCCTTGGCGTATCCGCTCGCCATACCGACGGCGATCTCCTCGTGCCGCGAGGTCAAATAGAGCGGCATGCTCTCATTCTGCGGCGGCGGTTCCGCCAACGCCTCCCAGACCGGCGACCATTCCGAGCCCGGCGAGGCGAAGATTCGGTCCACGCCCATACCTGAAAGTACACGGAGGAGCGTTTGCGCTCCCGTCAACCCTTTGGTTTCGATCATGTTGCGTTTCTCCTAAAAAGGCTAAGTGCTAAAAGCCTAGAGTCCAGAGCTTAGAGAGCAGATCCGGACCGCATCGCGGCTGTGCTCTAAGCTCTTAGCTATTGGCTGTTAGCTTAAATTGTAAAATCGCCGCGCGTTCTCTCCCAGGATGTCTTTCTTGGCTGCGTCGGAAAGATCCTTTCGCCGCCAGATCAGCACAGCCGAATCGGGCCAGCTCATATCCCAGTGGGGATAATCGGAGGCGAACATTAGCGTCTTGGAGCCGATCTCTCCGACCACGAATCCGATCAGCTTCTCATCGGGCTCACACCCGTAATAGATTTGCTCGCTGCTGAGATACTCGCTGGGCTTCTTTTTGCACAGTGGGGCCTCGGCCTTCCCCCGAAGCTCCCACTCCTCGTCCATCCGTTCCATCCAGTAGGGAAGCCAGCCACACCCGATCTCGAGATAGCCGAGCTTCAATTTGGGAAACAGCTCCGGAATTCCACCGAAGATCATCGCCGTAAGCTGACGCAGAATCGGAAAGGGATGCCCGGTCGTGTGCAGGCAAATGAATTGATCGAAGATTTCGCTTCCCGCTTCGTCTCCGCCGAAGGCGTGAATGGCGAGCGGCGTACCGAGGCGCTCAGCCTCCTCGTAGACGGGATAAAATTCCGGGCTTGCCAGGTTCTTGTTGTGGGCCTGGGCCGCGAGCATTCCCCCGACCAGTCCCAGCTTCGTCACCGCGCGGTTTAACTCTTTGGCGCACTCTTGGGCATTGTAGACGGGCAGATTGGCCACCGCTTTGAGCCGCGGCGTCGCCTTGCAGTATTCGGCGATGTAGCTGTTGTAGGCCCGGCACAAAGCTGCGGCGTAGGCCGGCTCGCGGATGCGCCCGATGCCGAGCCCGTTGGTGGGGTAAAGCACGGCTGTATCGATCTCCTGCTGGTCCATCGCGGCAAGCCGTTCCTCGTGTTGGATGCCGGACTTCCCGAGCTTGCCGCCCAGGTCTCGGTCATAGATTTCCCGCGGCAGGAACGGCGTTCGGCGGCTTCGGAACGGCTCGTCCAGGTGGGGCCGAATGAATTCATCTTGGTCCCGAACATGGGCGTCCGAGTCTAAAACTTTAAAATCACGGATCTCTGGCATAAGGCCCTCCTTTAATAAATATCATGGCACAGGGGGACAGTCACCTTTTGTTCGAAAGAACCCTTCGTGCGCTGCGCGCAAAAGGTGGCTGTCCCCTTCGCTTGTCATCGCTTCGCCGACCAGAGCTTGTCGAAAAAGCCGCTCCTCTCCATTTCTTCGACGTAGCGAAGGTCGATGAGATCCAGCGGCTTTACCTTCTTTGCTCGCGGATCGACCTGGGAAACCTCTTCCAAAATCGCCTGAATCGCTTCATCTTTGAGCACCAGCCTTGGCTCCAAGACTTTGATCTCCGCGTTATAAGCCGCATCGAGGATCTTTTTGTCCGTTAGTCGCAAGTGCTTACCCAGCACCTTGTAGACAAATTCTTTATCCGTGTGCAGGATCTTTGCCGCCTCCGCCATCGCCCGCATGAACTGTCCAATCGCTTGGGGGCGCTTGGCAATGACCGAGCGCAAGCCGACAAAGGCGGTGGCCGAGTAGGGGATTTTCAGATCAGGGCCGTAAACCACATAGCGGTAACCTTTGGCGATTGCCACCGCATCCGTGGGCGCCGTTATGGTAGCCGCATCGATACCACCGCCGATAAGTGCGGCCAGGGTCTCAGGATCTCCGCCGGTCTGGATGAAGGTAAAATCGCGTGCGGGCTCCATGCCGGAGCGCCGCAGCGCCTGAATCGTGAAGTAATGGGTATTGCTGCCAATCCGGCTGACGCCAATCTTCTTACCCTTGAGATCCTCGGGCCGCTGGATCTCCGGTTTGGCGACGATGCTTTGGGTCATCGTGTTCTTGATCCCGCCGATAAAGACAAGGTCCGTTGCTCCCTGCACATAGGCACGGACATTACCTACCCCGCCCGTCAGAGAGATATCCGCGTCTCCGCCTAACATCGCCGCCGTGACCATTCCGGAGGAAGCGATGTAAACGAGCCGGAAGTCCAGGTCGTATTTTGGGAAAAGCCCAGCCTCCTGTGCGATCCAAGGCATCGACTGGGACATCACCCGGGCTGAGTGGATGCCGGTAAGTCTTTCCGCTGCCGCGAGATTCGCAGCAGGCGCAAACATCAAGGCCGCGAGCACGCCAAAACATCTGAGGACAACTTTCGACAGATCGAGCTTCATGACTGCCTCCGGGGCCTCTTCCCTACCGACGATACTTTGCCGGCATCGTACGCAACGACATATTGTAGCTATGAGCTTCACCGCTCTTGGCCGTTTCTTCTAACCCCTTTAGCCGGCATTGTCAAAGAGTCTTATAACCGCCTTCCAATGGTCGATGGGGTCGCGATGCAAAACCGTCCCGAGCACATGGCCCCTATCTCTAACTCAGCGCGGTGAAAAGTCGCTGAGCACGACATCGATCAGGGAAAACTTGCCAACCGCATCATACTTTAACGCTTCCGCAACGGACCGCTCAATATCTCCAGGGTCCTCCACCCGAATGCCGTAGCCTCCGTATGCTTCGGCCAGTCGCCGGTAGTCTGGATTCGGCTCGATTGGCGCGCCGTGGTGGATCCCCGTCCGCTTGGCTGCGCCGTCCGGGAAATACCGGAGCAAGCTCCGCTCCATGGAACCGTAGCGACCGTTGTTAAACACGACGATGATAATCGGAAGCTGATACTCTTGGGCCGAGCCCAGACACGCAACGACGGGATTATAATGGAAAGCGCCGTCTCCGATGAGAGCGAAAACGGGACGCTCCTTCATGGCCAACTTCACCCCTAATGCATACCCCAGGCCGATCCCGAGCCCCCCCGTAATCCTTCCGAAATGGGACATGGGTTGGTCGCGCCGAATCATACTCTGGATGAGCGTGCGATGGACCGTGGTCTCTTCGACAATGACCGCATCGGGAGGAAGGGCCTGATTGAGCACGTAGCACAGCCACCGAGGGTCGATTGGGATCTCCGTGGAATGTTCCATCCCCTGGCTTTCAACCCGGTGGGCTTGCCGATCGTGCTCCTCCTTGATGGCTCGATAGCCTTCCTCGCGCGCAGCTTGCCGCGACGAAAACTCACCGGCGGCTTTCACGCCCTGAGCGATCCTCTTCAGGATACCCGCAACCGGACCGACCAGAGCGAGATCGACACTGTAGCCCCAAAACGGCAGGCGCGAATGAGGGAATTCCTCGCCGACGGCGAGGACCTTGGCCCCTGCCCCTGGGGCCTTGTTTGCGGGATACCAGGGAGAGACGGCGCCCACGAGGAGAATCAGATCGGATGTCTCGAGGTAGTTCCGATCATAGGAGAGGTAAAGAGGATGATTGCGGGGGAAGTTGAGGAAAGCGGGACGATAGGGCTCCATCACCGGAACCCGCAACAGCTCGCAGATCTCGACCAGGCACGAAACGGACTCAGGATCCTGCCCGGAGTGCTCTGTAAGGATCACCGGCCGTTTCGCCTCCACCAAAAGGGCAACTGCCTTCTGAATCGCCTCCTCCTCTACCTGTGTGGCCCGTATAACCTGATTGGGCCTTTCGTCGTCGCGAAAACGTACCTCTTCCATCAACCACTCAAACGGCACGCCGAGCAAAACCGGTCCGGCCGGCGGCTCCGCGGCAATCTGCAGCGCGCGCTCAAGACTCGGGATTAAGACAGCAGGGGAAAGAACCCGTTCGCTCCACTTGACGCAGCGGCGCAGCATGTCCGCCGGTCCGCCGAGATCGCACAGGTCGTGAAGCCACTGCCCTCCCGGGTCCGCCAGGCGATCGTCCTCGCCGAAGGCCGCCGACTCGCCGGCACAGATCAGCATCGGGACGCGCTCCTGATACGCTGAGCGCAGCGCCATAGCCGCATTGAGAGGTCCTACGGAGGCGTGGAGCAGGACCAGTTGAGTTTTACGCGTCGCCTTGGCGTAGCCGGTAGCCAGGTTCACGGCCAAGGCCTCGTGCCGGCAATTGATATACTGGAGCTTGCTCGGCCCCCCTTCGCTCCGATCCGCCAAGGCCTCCCAAACCGGCGGCCACTCCGAACCCGGCGAGGAAAAGACATAACCGATCCCGCTCTTTTCCATCGCCCTGAGGAATGCACGGCCTGCGGGCACGACAGTTTCTTTCATACGCTCTCCACTCGGGACCAATCGGGTCCTCGGGATTCGACCCAAAGAGGCAAGGAGTTAAGGGTCCAGTGACCTAACGGTTGCGCATCTTCATATCAGCTACCGCTCAGGTGGTAAAGCCGCTTGGCGGTCTCGGCCAAGAGCCATTTTCGAGCCTCCGGCGAGAGGTCTTCGCGCCGCGACAGATGATCGATGTTTTCGGGAAATTCGCTGTCCCAATGGGGCCAGTCCGAGGCATAGTAAAGCACCTGATGGCCCAGGAGCCCGGCGGTTGCGCCGACCAGGGGCTCATAATCTTCGGCGTGAAGGAACACGCGCCCGCTCTTTACGTACTCGCTCGGTTTTTTCTTGCACATCGGGGCCTCAACCTTCCCGCGTTTCCCCCACTCTTCATCCATTCTTCCCATCCAGTACGGAGCCCACGAGCAACCCGCTTCCATGAACGCGACGCGCAAGCGCGGGAACCGCTCCATCACGCCGCGCAGAACGATGCTGGTCATCTGCATCATCTGGGCGAAGGCATGGGACAGCGTGTGGACGTCGATGAACTGGTCGAACAAGTCCGCCGCGAAATAGTGGGGCCCGCGCACCGTGGCATGCACACCGACCATGCAATCGAGCTTCTCGGCTTCTTCGTAAACAGGCCAGTAGTCCTCGTGGCCGAGGGGCTGGCGCAATCCGACGGCGGGAAGCATGACCCCGACCAATTTCAGCTCGGTGATCGCCCGCCGTAGCTCCGCAGTCGCCTCGGGCACGTCCTGGAGCGGGACCAAGGCAATCCCTTTGAGCCTGGGGCTTACTTTTTGAAACTCCTCTGCGACGAAGTTGTTCCACGCTTTACAGAGCGCTACGGCGAAGTCCGGCTCGCGGATCCAGCCAATGCCCAACCCGGTGGTCGGGAAAAGCACCGCCGTCGAGATGCCTCCCTGATCCATGGCGTCGAGCCAGCTTTTCGCGTCCCTCGCGCGTGTCCCCAGAGTGCCCCCGAGCGAGCGGTCCCAGTTATCCTGCGGATATAGGACCGCTTGCCGGTTACGATAAGGGGCGTCCATGTACTCCCTCAACTGGTGGTCCTCCTCCGTGATGTGGCCATCGGCATCGATAACTTCCAAATCTGCGGCCATCGCTAACCTCCTTTGGTTTAAATTTTCGCTGCCGCTCTTGATCTCTCAAACTTCACGCCACCATAGCACAATTTCTTTCGTTTACCATCGTTAAACGCCGTTTTCATTCATGTTCGCTCCTCTATCTCTGTTGCCTGCCCTCTGTCAAGAACCAGAAAATGATCCTTGACAGAAGTTTAAAAAGTGTTACAGGCAGGCTAGACAAGAAGCTCCGGAGGGGAAGAATGGCTGATGCATTTGTTGGGGGTCTCCTCGTGATTCTTCAGTGGAAGGCCTTTAGCTTCATGCTGATCGGGATCGCGGTGGGTTTTTGGGTCGGCCTGCTTCCGGGCTTGGGAGGCCTGACAACGCTCGCGCTCATGCTCCCGTTCATTTACGACATGACGCCGGTCGAAGCCTTTGCGTTTCTTTTGGGCATGCATTCCGTGACGGCCACCACGGGCGACATCACCTCGATCCTGTTCGGCGTCCCCGGAGAGGGAAGCGCGGCGGCTACGGTGCTGGACGGGCACGCGATGGCGAAGAGAGGCGAGGCCGGACGGGCCCTGGGCGCCGCCCTGATGAGCTCTCTGATAGGAGCCGTCGTGGGTGCGCTCGCCCTTGCTATCTCGGTCCCCGTGATGCGGCCTCTGGTCCTCGCCTTTGGAGCGCCGGAACTGTTTATGCTTGCGATCATGGGCATCGCCTTTATCGCCTCGCTGAGCGGTCAAGGAGCAAGAGGCATGGTTCGGGGTTTTCTTTCGGGTCTCCTGGGCCTTCTCCTCGCGCTGGTAGGGCTGGATCCGCAGGCCGCGATCGAGCGCTTCACCTTCGGCCAGCTCTATCTTTGGGACGGCATTGCCCTTGTGCCCGTGATCGTGGGCCTCTTCGCTTTTCCTGAGATCGTGGATCTAGCTGTTCGCGGAACTTCCATAGCCGGAGAGGTCCCGCAGGGGAATTTAAGCCAGGGCGTTTGGGAAGGCGTGAAGGATACCTTCCGCTACTTCTGGTTGACGGTGCGGTGCAGCCTTGCCGGCACCCTTATTGGCATTATACCGGGTCTAGGTGGAAGTGTGGCGCAATGGATTGCTTACGGCCATGCGGCCCAAAGCGTGCGTGATCCTCGCGAGCGGAGCGGATTCGGCAAAGGGGACGTGCGCGGCGTCCTCGGGCCCGGAGCTGCCAACAATTCTAAAGAAGGGGGATCGCTGATTCCCACCGTGGCCTTCGGGATTCCAGGAAGCGCGGCTATGGCCATCCTTCTCGGAGCCTTTTTGATTCAGGGGCTGCGGCCTGGCATGGAGATGCTCGACAAGCACCTCACGCTCACATTCTCCATGGTGTGGACGATGGTGATCGCCAATATCATCACCGTAGCCATAAGCCTCTTGTTTCTCAATCAGCTCGCCAAGCTCACTACGGTGCGCGGGACGATTCTGATTCCTTTCATCCTGTTTCTCGCCTTCATCGGCGCTTACACAGAGCACAACCATATCGGAGACCTGATTACCCTCCTCGCTGCCGGCTTTTTTGGTTATCTCATGGTGCGATGCGGCTGGCCAAGGGCGCCGCTCGTGCTGGGTTTTGTCTTGGGCAATATCGCCGAGACCAGTTTCTACATCTCCACCACCCGATACGGTCTCTCCTGGCTGCTGAGCCCTCTGGTCCTGGGGGTCATCGGAGTACCTTTGCTACTTTTGGCCTTGACCGAGATGATTCTGAGCGCGCTTGGCGTTGAAAGGGAAAGAGAAGGCCATGCAGTGGATTTTGAACTGACAACCGACGTCGATCCCGCTGTCGCTCAGAAGAGGACTTTAGGCATCCTAGGCTGGACCTTAGGGTTCCTGGCTTTGATACTTGTGATCGGATTCCCGATCGCGGTCCCGCTCTTCGTCTTTCTCTATCTTAAGCTCGTTGGCAAGGAAGGGTGGGTCCTAACCCTGATCCTTACAGCCATTTCCTGGCTTTTCATGGAAGGCCTTTTCAACCGCCTTCTCCATATTCCCTTCCCCGAGGGATGGATTTTCTCCGTGCTCGGTTAAAAAAGAAAACTCCTCTGCCGTGCGCAGGCCAGAACCTTAACAGCTCACTACTTGATCATCGTTCTCATGTAAGCGACAACCTCCGGTGTTACGCTCTTAACGAAGCTTTTTAGAATTCCCTGAGCCTCTTCGCCTGAGAACGATACAGCCTCAAAGCCGAGAATCTTTTTCATCTCCGCATCGTACTGGGGGTCCTTGTCCATGGCATCGAATGCCTGGCTTAGGATCTTCACCCTGTCAGGCGGGACACCGGGAGTCGTCAACACGCAACGGTTTAAAGTCCGCGAGCCTGGCGAGAGTGTCTTGTAAGCCTCATAGGCAATCCCCGACGGCGCCTTTCCCGCGATCTTCTTGTAGACCTCATCGAAAGTGGGGAGATCAATGCGGCGATCTCGAATCACTTCTCCCTGCGGAGTCAACGAACCGGACTGCCACAACGGAATGACCTTCCCCTCCTGAATGGGCTCATACAGGATCCCCCCTTTCAGAACATTCAGCAGGGCCCATTCATAGAAAGTAGCTTCGCCTTGCAACAGAGCCGCAGTGATCTTGGCTGTCCCGGCGTATCCCAATGATGTTTTGTAGCCGCTCTTGATCCCAAAAAGCTCCAGGGCTGCCCTGATGGCCATTTGGGGGGCATCTGGCGCGCTTCTCCCCGGAATGACGAGCTTGCTCGGGTCGGCTTTGGGCAGGTCGGCAACACCTTTAACCCCTGTAATATCTCGACTGACAACGACCCCGGGCTCGGAACTGCCTCTCAGGTAGATCATCTCGGTCAGGTCGAACTTCCGATCCTTGTCCAGGATCTGAAAGATATTCGGCGTCGCGGGGATAACGATCCAGGTAAGGCCATCTCTCTTGGCAACTCTCGATACGTGATTAAGGGCAATCCTGCCCCCTGCCCCGGACATGTTCTCGACGATGACATTGGGGTTTCCTGGGATGAACTTGGCAATATATCGAGCGATGAGCCGCGCCTCGGTATCCACACCACCCCCGGGTGGATAGCCCGAGATGATCCGAACGACCTTTCCCCCGAAAAATTCTTGAGCCACCGCTGCCGACGGCCCGGCCAAGAAAATCAGCCCGACAAAAACCGCAACTATAAGTTCTGCTTTCGTCTTCATGGTACCAGTCCTCCTAACGGTCTCATTGGGTACGGTCCCCAGCCTTCTTAGATCACACAGCTAAAGATTGTCAACCAACGGCCTTGTATCTTGTCCAGCTACTTTTCTTTCGCTGAGACCTCCCGTGCAGCGGTGCTCAAGGCCGCAAAGAAATCTTTGTACGGACGACCCGGAATTTCGATGGGGAGATCCCAAAGGATCTTCACCCCCCAGGTATCGGGGAGGCGCACTCCGACAACGGTGCGCACGTGAAGCGTATCGGTCTTCGAGAGGTCCTGAGGATTGCGGCTGACGATGGCGACGACATGACGCATCGTGTACTTTTTTCGTCCGGGGGTTAAGTCCCGCAGCACCAGAGGGATCTCGGCTCCTTCTCTTATGTCGCCGGGCCGGCGGACAAAGGTCTCCCAGCTCTTGCGCTCATTTGTCGAAGCCATAATCCCTCCAGCGCCTAAGCACCTGGTCACGGACAGCGTCGGGAAAAATCGTATCGAACGTAGCTTTCACCGGAACTTCCCACTCCCTCGACCATTCGCCGGGCCATGTACAGTCGAACAGCACGGTCGCCCCCTTCTGTGCCGCGCGGTCGCCCTGGCTGTAGCACGGCGTGAGTGTGTTGGCACGCCCCTCATAATGGATCGCGTGGACGCCATGCGCCGGATGACACTTAGTGGAGAAGGCGTGAAGGACCTTGCCCATGTCGAAAATATCGATATCGGTCTCGACCATAAAGATCTTCGAGATCAGCGCGCGTCGCGAGGTCAAGGTCTCCAGGATCTTCTTGGCGACCTCTTTGCCCCCGTACTCCACAGCGACGACCGCAAGGTGCACAGCCCCCTCGGGAGGCATATACACATCGACCACGGGCACGCCGTGCCGTTCGAGGCGTCGCCGGATGGCCAGCGCGCCCGAGAGCGCCGTGATCGTGGAGCTGTCGTCCTTGTATCCGGTCGCATCGACGGTGAAGATAGGATTTTTTCTGTGCGTGATCGCCGTCGCCCGAAACAGGATCCCGTTTCCCATCTCCCCCGTCCGGTATCCCGGATATTCTCCGTAGGGGCCTTCCAGACCCACGCGATCGGGCAAAATCTCCCCTTCGATCACGATCTCGGCACGCGCGGGAACCAGAAGATCAATCGTCTGACAGCGGACAAGCTCCACCGGCTTTTCTCTCAGACCCCCGGCGAGGCTCGCTTCCTCCCCGCCCAAATGATAGGTGGCTGACGCCGCAAAGTGCGACAGGGGGTCCGCGCCGACCACGATCGCAACCGGCATCGGCTCGTCCCTGGGAGCGTAGTAGTCCTGGAACACTTTACCGAGATGGCTCGTCGGACGAGGGAATCCCGTAAGGTGAAGCGAGTCGTAGAGCATGAACCGGTAGGTTCCCCAATTGACCCAATCGCTCGACGGATCGCGCGAGACGACGAGGTCCCACGTGCCGAGATAGCGACCGCCGTCTCCTTCGTGCAGCATGGGCGCTGGCAGATCGAAGAGGTCGAGGTCGCTTCCCCGCCGAACCGTCTCTTTACAGGGACCGTCGCTCACGACAACCGGCGGGATGAGCTTTCCTTCCCGCTTCTCGTATTCCCGGTAAACGTCTTTGATCGAGGCGTCCGGTGAAAGACCGAAAGCCATAGCCACGCGCCGCCAGGTAGCCATGGGGTTAGCGAACACGGAGATCTCCTTCGGATAGTCGGTGATGCGCTTGAACCAAATGGCCGGGCCGTCTTTCTCGCATGCGAGACGGCTGATCGCTCCGAGCTCGAGGTCCCAGCTTACCTCCTCGTCGATCTCCACCAGACCGCGGCTGGCTCGAAGCGCCTCCATAAATTCTCTAGTGTCGTCAAATACCATGTCCTCTAATCCTCTCGCCTTCGGCGCATTGCAAGATTAAAATGCTGATTTTGCATTTTGAAATTTGCAATCTGCATTTTGCATTGATCTGTCTGCCCTATAAATTCCTTCGGTCCCAAACTCTCTTCGCCTTGATCCTGTCTTCGACTTTCAAATGGCGCGCGAGCTCGCCCGCCTCCAGAAGCTCGGCTTCGATCGAGAGACCCGTGACCACCTTCAACTCCCTCTCCACCCTCTCCTTCAAACCGGCATCCTGCTGGGCCCCCGCGCGGCACTCGATCTGAACGGCTGCCCTATCCTGCTGCCCCGCACGGCTCAAAACGAGGAGGTATTCCCGGGTCAAGGCCGGAAATCTTTCCAGCACTTCCTCAACGGCTGTCGGATAGAGCGGCACGCCGCGCACCTTGAGCATCTCGCTCGTCCGCCCTTTGATCTTTCCGAGCCGCCTGAAGGTTCGCCCGCACGGACACGGCGCTTCGATCAGCGTGCTGATATCCTCCATGTTGTAGCGGATGACCGGCGCGGCCTCTTTAAAGAGGCTCGTGGCCACGACGACTCCCTCCTGCCCCGCGGGCAAAGGCTCGAAGGTCTCCGGGTCGAGGACCTCGAAGATGTAACCGTCCTCGTTGATGTGATAGCCGCTTTTCTCCACGCACTCGAAGGTCGGCGCGCCCGTCTCAACGCTGCCGAAGTTATCGTATGCGACAACCCCCCAGCGCTCTTCGATCCCCCGGCGCGCCGGCTCGGAAAGCGCCTCTGCAGTGTGACAGGTAACGCGAAGCTTGAAGTCTCTTCTGAGATCAAAGCCCGCCTTCTCCGCAACGTCGGCGAGGTGGAGCACGTAAGACGGCGTCCCGGCAAGCACCGTCGTCCCCCAGTCTTTGGCGATTCGCACCTGCCTTTCGCTCGGCGTCACCGCCCCGCTCCCGGTGGGGACAACCAAAGCTCCGAGCTTCATCGCCCCTTCGGTTGCCGTAAAGCCGGCAATAAAAAGGGAGTAGGTAAAGACGAACTGCACGATGTCCCCTTTTCGTACGCCCTGGGCGTGGAGGCGCCGGGCCCAGAAGTTGCCGATCACGTTCCAGTCGCTTTGGGTGTGGAAGACCGGCTTTGGATGTCCGGAAGTCCCCGAGCTCGCCTGAACCCGAACGGCGGGAAAGCTGCCCTGATAAGTTCCGAAGGGAGGATTTGCGAGCAGATCCTCTTCCAGATCTTTTTTGCTGATGACGGGCAGTTTCTTAAGGTCCTCGATATTGATTACGTCTTCCGGAGCCATCCCGGCGGCCTGCCAGCGCCGGCGATAAAACGGCACTCGCTCCCACGCTCGCCGGAGAAGGGCTTTCAGGCGAGCATGCTGGATCTCCTCTAACTTCTTGCGCGGCGCGCGCTCGACGGCGAAGCTCGCCGGTGGCGGCAGATAGAGTTCATCTATTTCACTTGCCATCGCGAACCATCACCTTCTAGATTTCTACCTCTGCCTGTGAAACCTCGTGGCCTTCCCGCCGTCGACAACCGTCAATTGGTCACCGCGAATTGCAACCCGCCACACTTTGCTGTCGTCCTTCATCTCTCGCGACCTGAATTTTGGCTCGATCTTGACGCTCTCCTCGTCGACAAATTCGTAGTAGGCCGACGTGGCCTTCTCGTTGGTCGCGATAATCACCGTCCCCTGCTGAAAAAATTCCAGCGTCGTCGGCCCGTTGACCTCCCCCCACCGCCCTAAGATGGACTGCTCCATCTTCGGCGCCCTGCTCAACCGTTCAAGGGAGCAGGAGGCAATGGCCGCGCCCATCACCACTACGCCCAGCAATGTACCGAGTCTCATTCCCTTCATTCCGGCAACAACGGCATGGCCAATTGAGACGGCCGGATTGGGCCTCTAGTTTCCTTAGGGCTTCTTTCGATCCGGCGGGTCATGGTCCAAGGCGGGTCCCGAAGCGGGTAAGCTTACGACGGTACCGTGGCGAAATCTGAAGCCGCCACCCCACGCCTCGGATCCCAACAGGGCGCCGGCCAGCACGAGCCCCGCGGCATTAGTAACCCAACTGAAGAGAATCCCTGGGCCTACATGGGGAAAGAGGAGCCCCAGCGCCGCCAGGCTAAAGAACACCCTCTTGGGCCAAGCGATCTGCCGAAAGAGGTAGCCGGTCAAAGCAACGGCCAGGAGCACCGTTCCTGCCACAGCGGTGACGGCGGCCAGAGACACGTCCACGGCCGAGCCTTTGAGTAGCAACGCCGGGGAGAAGACGAAGAGAAAGGGGACGATATAGGCCACGATCCCCAACCGCGTGGCCTCCAGGCCCGTCCTCATGGAATCGGCCTGAACGATGGCCGCCGCGGTGTACGCCGCCAGACAAATGGGCGGAGTGATCATAGAGACCAGGCCGAAGTAGAAGATGAAAAGGTGGGCGGCCAGAGGGTCGATGCCCAACTGCGCCAGGGCGGGCGCCACGAGCACGGCCAGGAGGATATAAACCGCGGTGGTCGGCATGCCCATTCCGAGAATCATGCTGACGACGGCGGTGAGGAGCAGCAGGGCTAAGATGTTACCGCCAGCCAGGCTCACCAAGCCATGGGAGAGGATAAAGCCTAGGCCGCTCACCTGAACAACTCCCACGACGAGCCCGGCCAGAGCTACGGTGACCCCCAACTCCAACAGGGTCCGCCCGGTGCTCACCAGCGTTTCCAGCACCCACCGGAGGTGAGACCGCAGCTCTTTCTTTAGAAAGCCCAAGGCCAGGGTGGCCAGAGCGGCGAGCATGCCGGCGTCCCCAGCGTCGGAGTTTTGGATAAATAAGACGTAGACTAAGATCGAGAGGGGAACGAAGAAGACCCATCCCTTTCCTAGCAGAGGGAAAAGCGCCGGCAATTCCTGCCGGGAAAGGCCCCTAAGCCCGGCCTTGCCTGCTTCCAGGTCCACTTGGGCGAACAAGGCGACGTAGTAGAGGATTGCTGGGAGAATAGCGGCCACGGCTACCTCACGGTAAGGGATGGCCAAGAACTCAGCCATGATGAAGGCGGCTGCTCCCATAACGGGGGGCATGATTTGCCCGCCGGTGGAGGCTACGGCCTCGACGGCAGCAGCCAGCGGAGCCCTATAGCCCGTCCGCATCATGAGAGGGATGGTGATGGGTCCGTCCACAGCCACGTTCGCGACGGCGCTGCCCGAGATGGTGCCAAACAAACTGGAGGCCACCACCGCCACCTTGGCTGGCCCGCCTCGAAAACGGCCGAAGACGCCGACGGCTAGATCGGTAAGGTATTGTCCAGCCCCGATCGTGAAGAGGGCTTGGCCGAAGAAGATATAGGGGAGGACGATGGTGGCAGTCACTGCCAGGGGAAGACCGAAAAGGCTGTTCACATCGGTGTAGAGGTAGTTGGTCAGCCGGTCCCACGCAACTCCTGTCCCGCCGAATCCTCCCGGAACGAAGTGGGCGAACCGCGCGTAGAGAAGAAAAAAGACACCGACTCCGACCAGTATCCAACCGACCGTCCGGCGCAGTGCTTCGAGAATCAGAAAGATCGCAATGACCCCGAGCACAAGGCGAAGGGCATCGGGATCGCCCATGCGGCGCATGATTTCAGGGAAAAACAATGCGGCGTAGAGCCCGACAGTGATCCCCAGAAATGAAAAGAGCAGGTCATACCAGGGAACTCGGTGGCGATCTGCACGGCCTGAAGGAGGAACGCTGAGGAAAACACCGCCCAGGATCAGCGCCAGAAAAAGGCCGAGGTATTGCTCCCTCAGGATGGCCAGACCCAGGTAGAAGGGGCCATCCGACACGAAAAAGACGCCCGTTACCGGGATCGCAGTTAACAGGATCTTTTCCCAGAAGCCCAGGAGCCCACGGAGGGATCGGAACTTGGCCAGCTCGGTGTGGAATGCTTCATCCATGGTTTGTCACATGACATCAGCCCCGGTTATCGCGCAAGAAAAGCGTCCCCCTCCGCGAGAGAAACCTGTTATCGCCTGGAGACTTATTTCAGGAAGGGCAGCTCGCCCCGTAGGAGGGCCCCTTGATTCTGGGCCATATTAGCGGTCCACTTCCCCTTTTCCTTGTAAAGCTTGATGGCGCCGGAGTGATAGGGGATGGTGGCTATCTCCTGGACGAATACGTCGGGGTTCCAGCCCCGAAACTGCGGGTGCACGGGCTCCAGCTCTTTCCAATGCTCCCACCAGGCTTTTAGAATAGTATATGCCGTCTCTTCGGACATGTGGGTGGAAGCGACTATGGAGATGCCGTAGGACCACAGTGGGGTGTCCCCTTTCACTCCGGCAGGTCCGGGCCGCCGGATGTTTACGTTACCCCCGGGCATGATTCCCGCAGCAACGCGGATTCCTTCAGGGCCCTGGCCGGCAGGCAGGAAGCGGACCCCCACGCGCGCATCGGCCTCGCTGACGATACCCATGCCCACCGCCGCCACCGCGCCATCCACCCGTCCCTCCATGAGGGCGCGCACGCCGCTCACCACCTCAGGGACAGGCACGGGCTGGACATCCTGGATGCTCACTCCCGCCGTGGAGAGCGTTGCGAGGCCCGAAAGGATGTTGGCCGGGAAGGCCGGAAAGTCCCAGGTGAGCCGTTTTCCCTTGAGGTCAGCCAGGGACTTGATGGGTGAATCGGCCCGGACAAGAATTCCCAGTGCCAGGTTGGTGCCCAGGTTGAGCAAGCGCAGGTTAGATTGGGGGGTATAGGGGGGCTTCATCTCCGGGGCCCCCGCCGGTAGAGGCCTGGGGGTTACCTTACCCGTGTACGCCTGCCAGATCTCGGTCACGTTGATAATGCCGATCTCAGGCTTCCCTTCCCGGTTCATGGTGGGTATCCATGCCGGAGGGCCGGAGAAGGGCTGCACCACCACGCGAATGGGGCCGCGGTCGGTGGCCACCTTGGCCAGCCCCGTGCCCACGGCGTTGAAGACGGTCCCGACGGCGTGGGTGCCGAAGTTAACGCTGCGGGGCAGCGCCTGCTGTTGAGAGGATGCCGGATGCGGGGCGACCAGAAGCGCTGCGGCAAAAACTCCAAGCGTTGGCAATCGAACAGATCTTCGAATGTTCATAGCTCTCCCTCCGTCATTGGCAAAATACATTGGGGAAACTGTCGCCACGCTAACGAAGCAGTGGAGGCTTGTCAAGGCAGGGAAAGCAGGCTAATCAGCGCCCGCTAGTTGGCGCCATCGCCCCTCGCGCCAATACCAGGCTGTCGACGCTTTTTCGACGACAGCGTCATTGATGCCCTGGTGATCGGGCGCCGGCGGCGCGCGGCCTCCCTATCGCGAAAGCGGATTCCAATCTTGAAATACTAACCGTAACAAGGCTAACAAATGGAACGCGGCCCCTGAGACATAAAGGATTTTCGATGGAGAAGAACCTTAAACGCCGCCACGACATGCCGATGTGGTTATCCATGTACGAATCCATGACCATTATCTGGATAACGTTCAGGGGGAGGGGCGCGGCTTGTCCGCGTCACCTCCACCCTGTTGTTCGCACCGCCCCTATTTACCCAACTGTAAAAGAAACTCGATTGGGTCGAAAACTTTTAGCGACGCGCGCCTAAAATCCTTTGTGTTGCGACTGACAATACATTCTGCTCCGGCAACGCGGCCTGACTCCTCGATCACAGCATCCTCGAAGTCGGTGATCCCGCTTCGGAGTGCCCTCTCGATGACGGGCCGGTTGACAACCGCCACCTCGAAGAGATTGAGAAGCTTCCACAGCGTGTCCCTGGCCTTGGCGGTTGAGAGGGAGTCACGCAGGAGATAGTTGACAGTGGTGACCGTGGTAGCGCACAGAAAACCTTCTATCGCCGATTGCTCGGCCAAGGCGAAAATTCTAGAGGCCGGTTCTACAAAAGGCTTTCGGTCAAGCAGAACATCGAGCACCACATTCGTGTCCAGGATGGCTTTCACTGGTGCTTCTTGCGAAGGTGCGCGATGTAGTCTTCCTCGGACACTTTGTGGCCCTTCAGAACTCCGACGAGGGATCTGGTCAACGGCGGTAACATCGGCGGCCTGTGATCACGCGGGCCGAGCGAGTCAAAGAACTCAGACACCATCTGGGAGACCGATTTCCCTCGCCGCCTGGCCTCGCCTTTAGCCTTGCGAACAACGGTCTCATCCATCCTCAATGTGAGCTTGGTATTCATGCCGTATAAAGGATACAAGAGTGTACGTCTCAGTCAACCCCATGGGGCGAACTATTAAGTGAGCCGTTGAGGCGGCGAACGCCGGCGGCTCATCTCCCAAGAGGGCTCCACTCATCAAATATGAACCGGTCGCAATATCGTTCCCTTGCCTCAACCTGTAAAGACTCTTCCGGCCGGCAAACGCCGCCGGGTTTGGCGGCCAATCTCGCTAGCAGCCCGCAGCCTTCGTAGGCAGGCGACCACTGCTACAATTCCACCGCAACAGAGGGTCGCTCATGGCCCCAATCTCTCAAACGTGGGCAAGCCGTCGGTGATGTCCACCCATGGCGCCTTCGAACCTACGAAGATGTGTTTGGAGGGCTTGACCCCGGGATCCGTATCCAGGGTCCCCGGGCGAAGGCGGACGATTTCCGGCCTCGCATCGTATCGCTTCACGATCGGTGAGCCGCACCGCCCGCAGAAACATCGCCAAACGCCGGGAGACGATTCCCAGCCTTTGAGTAGCTCCGGCCCAGCGACGATACGAAATGAATCCGCAGGAACCGGAGCGCTGATGGCGAAGGAGGCGCCCGACGCCTTGCGACACTGAGTACAGTGGCAGTTGGTGATACTCTCCAAAACTCCGTCGATCTCGTACCGAATTCCACCACAAAGACACGAACCCTTCAGCACTGAGTCCTCCTTCCCCAAGCGTCGCCTATGGCGACCCATGGACTAACGTATAGCGTTTCAGAGGTTCAATCTTAACGGGTGGCGCCTCTTTTCTCCATCTGGATGGAGAGGTCGCCCTTTTGGATATGGATGCGGGCCAGGTCTTTTTTCTTGGCCAGCTCATCGAGCAGGGTGAGAAGCGGGCTTTGGGCGCTGAGGTAAGCCTTGGGCGGTCCCGCCTTGCGCATCGCCTCCACC
>JACPAM010000283.1 GCA_016180805.1 Deltaproteobacteria bacterium
GGTCGTTAGTGGTCGCTCAACGATTTTCATCCGAAAAAATCCTCTCGCTGCATCATTCGATGAGGCGGGAATCTAGCATGCTGAAGCTCAGCGGGCAAGGGAAACAGGAGGTGGGAATAAAACTTACCGATCAGGTCTCTCCAGTTCCGACCGGCGGGCTTAGGATCTGTACTGCCTCATCCAACGCCTTGTGGCTTCCCAAAAGAACCAGCACATCTCCGGCCGCCAGGCGAAAGTCGGGGTGAGGGTTAGGAATGGAAGTGCCGTTACGGACCGACGCGATCACCGTGACGCCCGCGCGCGAGCGCAGTTGAAGCTCGTCCAAGCTTTTTCCCACCGCAGGCGAGTTCTCCAAAATGAGCACTGTATCCGTCGTCGTACCCACCAGATACTGGCTTAGCTGATCCAACCCTTTCCCGGGAAGGTGCAGGCCGCGCAGCGTCCCGTAGTGCTCTTTGCGGATCAAGTCGACCTGAAGTCCGATGACATTGCGCGGGATGTGAAATTCCTGAAGGACGCGAGCGAATATCTCCACCGAGGTTTCGAACTCCTCCGGGATAACCTGATTCGCCCCGAGACGGTAGAGGTGCTCGATCTCCGCCACGTAGCGGGTGCGCACGATGATATAGAGATCGGAGCGAAGGCGGCGCGCCTGCGAGACCACACGGGAGGTGGCGATCGGGTCTGAAATAGCCACAACCAGAGTCCGCGCCTTATCGATTCCGGCCTTTCGCAGAATATCCGGACGACTCCCATCGCCAAAGATAATGGGCTCGGCCGTGACTTTGGTTCGGCCAACCAGCTCCGGGTCCATCTCTAGGATCCGATACGGAATGCCGACCTCTTTGAGTACCCGACACAGGTTCTGTCCGTTCAAACCGTAACCCAGTACGATGACGTGACCGGCAATAACGCTCTCGGCATCCTTGCCAGCGCCGGCCTGTGCACGCGAAAACGGGGCCCGAACCACCGACTGTATCCCATAGCCAAGAGTGTGACCCCATTGGATCAGCAAAGGCGTAGCCATCATGGTCAAGATGGATGCGCTCAAAAAGGCCTGCTCCCCGCCCTCCGTCACCAGGCCGTATCCCCGCCCCGCTTGGGCTAATATAAAGGAGAACTCCCCGATCTGAGCCAAACCCAACCCCAAGAGCACCCCAAGCCTTACGGACCGGTAAAACCACCAAAAGACCCCGAAGACCACCACGCCTTTGACGAGCAGGATGAGCGCGAAATTGGTTAGAGGCGTAAAGAGATCGCGGGAGAGAAATTCCAAATTGAGCAGCATGCCGATGGAGATAAAGAAAAGGCCGCCGAAACTATCCCGCAAAGGCAAGATGTCAGCAATGATCTGCGGGCTGAATTCCGACTCCGAGATCACCAAACCGGCGATGAAGGCTCCCAACGCGAGCGAAAGACCCACTGCCGACGTGAGCCAGGCTGTGCCCATACAGATCAGGATGACGAAGAGGATGAAAATCTCTCGGCTGCGCAAAAGCACCACGTGGCGCAAGAGCCAAGGCAGCAGAGTCCGAGCCGCCAAGATGATGACAAGCAGAACGACGACGCCTTGGGCCAACGCCCACCCGATACGAGAGAACGAGAAGCTTCCGGAGCTGCTCAGGATGGGCACCAAAAGCATCATCGGAACGATGCAGAGATCCTGGAGCAGGAGGATGCCCGTGGCCAGCTTCCCTTGCAACGCATTGATCTCCCCCCGGTCGGTCAGAATCCTGAGGACGATTGCGGTGCTGCTGAGCGACACCAGAAAGCCGTAAAAGATACCCACCTCGGGTTCATAGCCTGCGAGCAGCGCCAGGCCCAAGACGATAACCGTGGTCAGCACAATCTGCAAAATCCCGGCCCAGATCACGTAGCGGTGTACCGACAAAAGCTGTCCGAGAGAGAATTCAATGCCGATGGTGAAGAGAAGGAGGACCACGCCGATCTCCGCCAGGATCTCGATCTGCTCGACATTGCGGATCAGCCCGAAGCCGTCCGGTCCGATGATCACACCGGTCAGGAGAAACCCAAGGATGGCGGGAAGGCGCAGCTTTTGAAACAGGAAGACGATCGAAATGATCGCCGTCAGGACAATGAGAAGCTCTCTTAGTACGCTGATATCAGGCATGGAAGCCATCAGCTATCAGCCGTCAGCCTACAGCGAAATGGGTTTGCTGAGCGCTGATCGCTGAAAGCTGAGCGCTCTGTCGATCACTTTGCCTTGTATTCGACCGTGACCACCGTATGGATCCCGCCGCGGACATTGAAGTCCCCGACCACCGTCATCGATCGTGGCTGGGAGGCGCGCACCAGATCGTCCAGGATGCGGTTGATCACGTCTTCGTGGAAGGCCCCTTCGTCGCGGAATGACCAGAGATAAAGCTTGAGGGATTTTAGTTCCACACACAGCGCGTCCGGCACATATCGGATCCGGATCGTGGCAAAGTCGGGCTGGCCGGTCCGCGGACAGAGACAAGTAAACTCGGGACATTCCATGCTGATCTCGTAATCCCGGCCGGGATGCGGATTCGGAAACGTCTCAAGCGCTTTGGTCGGGGTGCTCGGCATGGTTCGATCCTAACCGAGTCGGGTCCGCTTTCCAACCGCCGCGAACCTCTTTGTCCGCGACCGAGGGGAGCGCGAGCGAGGCTGCGGACGTCCGATTACAGACGCTACGACTCATGGCACAGACCCATCGGCTGCAGCCGAGAGCGCGTTCCCCGAGGGAGCTTGATCCATCGGCGCCGGCCCCGCTCTCGGGGACAAGCCTCTCCGGGCGAAGGCAAAAAATAAAAATCGCGCGCCCCCTCGACCGGCATGTCCGCGACCGAGGGGGGACGCGAGCGAGGCTGCGGACGTCCGATTACAGACGCTACGACTCATGGCACAGACCCATCGGCCGCAGCCGAGAGCGCGTTCCCCGAGGGAGCTGGGTGCATGGGCCGCGGCCGGCATGTACCCAACCTCCTACCACGGATGCTTGCGGAACGCGGAATAGTCCGGAGGGCGCTTCTCCAAAAACGCCTGCGTTCCTTCCTCACACTCCTCGCCCATATAATAAAGGGCAGTGGCACCGTGCGCCAGGTTTTGAATCCCGTAGACGTGGTCGGTATCCGCGTTAAAAGCATGCTTCAAGAAGCGCAGGGCGGTCGGGCCTCGTTCGAGCAGTTCTTTGGCCCAGAGCATGACCTCCTCTTCGAGCTGCTCCGGCGGCACGACGGCGTTCACAAGGCCCATTCTGGCGGCCTCTTCCGCCGAGTACCTCCGGCACAGATACCAGATCTCCCGCGCTTTTTTCTCGCCCACGACTCTGGCCAGATAAATGGCGCCGAAACCGCCGTCGAAGCTCCCGTACTTGGGTCCGATCTGGCCGAAGACCGCCCGCGTGGATGCGATCGTCAGATCGCAAAGCACGTGGAGAACATGGCCGCCGCCGATCGCGTAGCCGTCAACCATGGCGATGACCGGCTTCGGGATCTCGCGGATCAACCGGTGCAGGTGCGTGACGTGCAGCCGGGGCGAGCCGCTCTCGTCCTCATAACCCCCCTTTCCCCGCACCGCTACGTCGCCACCCACGCAAAAGTTTCCGTTGGTGCCGGTCAGGACCACCACGCCGACCTCGTGATCGTTCCAGGCATTCCAAAACGCCTCTCGCATCTCGTCGATGGTTCTAGGCCGAAAGGCATTCAGAACCTCGGGCCGGTTGATCCGGACAAAGGCCGCGCCATCTTTCTTCTCATAGACGATGTCTTTGAATGAACTCGCCATGCGCAACTCCTCGCTTAATTTTTTGCTCCTTGTCACAAGCAAAGTTCCCGGGCCATAATAGGTAAGCCTCCTCGTTTACGGGCGGCTGAGCCACACTGGTTTGGGCGGCTGCCCCGAACCGGACTTTTTATGAGACTTACCCGCATTTCCTGGACCGGATATCGGGTTCCGTTCAAGAATCGTTTTGTCGCCGCCGATGTGAACGCCGCCGACCGGCACGGCCTGCTTCTCCGCCTGGAAGCGAGTTCCGGCTTAGTCGGATACGGCGATGCCTCGCCGATCGGTGCTGCGAGCCCCGCAGCCGTCGAGGCGCTTGCGGCACAACTCGCTTCCCTAGCTCCCCGCCTGCTTGAAATCGGTACCTCCGGTGATGATTTTCCGCAGCTAGCCGAAGCTATTCCGGCCCAATCTCCCGCCCCGCTCCGATTCGGCATCGAGACGGCCCTGTGCGATCTCCGCGCCAAAGAAAACCATTGCCCTGTCGCTTCACTGTTTGGCGGCAACCCCCAGAGAGTTCCTGTCAACGCCTTGCTTTTCTCCGCCGCGCCCGAGGCCATCGGGAGCGAGGCGCGGCAGGCCGTGGATCTGGGCTTCAAGGCGCTCAAGCTCAAGGTCGGGGCGCTTTCTATGGAAGAGGACATCGCGCGCGTAGCCGCCGTGCGGCAGGCCGTCGGTCCCCGCATTGCGCTACGAATCGACGCCAACCAGGCCTGGAGTGCGGCGCAAGCCGTGGAGGTCATCAACCGCCTTCGGCCCCATGGCATCGAGTACGTGGAGCAACCGGTCGCGGCGAGCGATCTCCGAGGAATGGCGAAGGTGCGCCGTTCGGTCTCCACCCCGATCGCAGCCGACGAGGCGATCGCTTCACTGGATGATGCGCGGCGGGTTCTCGAAATGGAGGCCGCGGATGTTGTTATCGTCAAGGCTGCGCGGACTGGTTTGCTCCAAGCCCTGGCGATCGTCGATTTTGCCCAATACGCAGGGAGGCCGGTCATCATCACGTCATCTCTCGAATCCGACATCGGAGTGGCCGCGGCCCTCCACATTGCGTCCGCCCGCGCGCTTACGCGCCATCCATGCGGGCTCGCAACCGGCTCGCTCCTGGAGTCGACTTTGGTTTCACCTCCGCTTTCGGCTACCGAAGGTTTTCTCTCATGCCCGCAACATCCAGGCCTGGGTGTGGCCCCGGATAAGCGAGCCCTCAAACGGTACGCGACACAGCTCAAAGGAGACCTCTCCCGCTAGCCCAGATTCCTTCGAAAGCTCCTCGGGGCCCGATCCGCCTCAGGCGGACGCGGCCGAAGGACTAAGCTCCCTCGGGAAGCGCGCTCTCGGCTGCGGCCGATGGGCCTGTGCCATGAGCCGTGCTGTCTGTAATCGGACGTCCGCAGCCTCGCTCGCGCTCCCCTCGGTCGCGGACAAGCACGTCCGCGGCCTTCCTCCTGGTCCCCCGAGAAGTATTCGGAGCAATTCGGACTTATCCGCCGACCCTCCCGCAATTTCAAAGATTCCGTCCTATTGAAGCGCAGTCCCATCGTGGAACCCGCCTGAGAAAATTGAGCACCGTGCGGGCGCTCCAAATGGGCGCAGTGGCCGGCGCCGGGAATCACGGCGAGCCTTCCGTCGGGCAAGACCCCACACATCTCTCGCGCGATCGCGCTGAACTTTTTATCCAGCTCTCCCGCCACGCAGAGGACCGGAAACGCAAGGCTCCGCAGGCGCGCGTAGACGGGAGGCTGAACTCCCGGGCTTGCCGCCCTAAGCGTGTTGGCCAGACCCCGTGGGTCGCATCCGAGCCTTTGCTGCCGCACAAAATCACGGGTATCTCGGGGCAGACTACTCTGCGTGGCAAAGAGCGGCAGGGCCTCCCAAAACTCCACGAACGGCCCGATCCCCTTTTCCTCGATGAACCGGGCAAGCGCCGCATCGCTCTCGGCCCGCTCTTCCCGCCCGCCACGATCCGCCAGACCGGCGGAGGCGCCTTCCACGATCAACGAGGCAATGCGATCCGGAACCATCGCTGCGGCCACAAGCGCCAGGCGCCCGCCCATGGAATAGCCGAGCCAGCAGGCACGACGGATCTTTAAGCAATCGAGAAGGCAGGCGAGATCGGCTGCGGCTCTGTCCAGCGCGTAGCGAGAAGCCTCCGCGGGGCAATCGGAGGCGCCGTGACCCAAGAGATCTACCAGGATGAAGGTGTACTCCTCTTTCATCTCTCCGACGAGCGCCGACCACGTCGACATGTTTCCGGCAAAGCCGTGGAGCGCCATCACCGCCGGCCCGGAACCGACGACTTCGACATTGAGGTGGACGCCGTTGATGAGCAGGCGGCTCATTGCGAATCCCTCGAAAGCTCCTCGGGGGCCGAGCCATCAGGCCGCGGCCGATGGACTAAGCTCCCTCGGGGAGCGCGCTCTCGGCTGCGGCCGATGGGTTCGTGCCATGAGTCGTGCCGTTTGTAATCGGACGTCCGCAGCCTCGCTCGCGCTCCTCTCGGTCGCGGCCTTCCTCCTCGTCCTCCTCGGGCTTTCATCAGCGAGGGCTAAGCGACACTTCATGAACTATTCCTTTGCCACGGGATCGACGGCTTCGGCTGCGGCCGACCAGACGCGCCGATGAAGCTCCACGTTCCGCTCGCGGTCTGTGCGGACCTCCAGAATCCGGGTCCCGGGTTTACCGATGCTCTCGGAGAGTAGGCTCGGAAACTCCTCCCATGACTTGACTTGCCGGAACTCCACCCCATAAAGGCCGGCCGCCGTCTCAAAAGCAAGGCCGTGCGGGGTACCGAAATACGTCTCGAAGTATTCCGGGTAGCGTTTCTGCGGCAAAAAGGAAAAGATTCCTCCGCCGTCGTTGTTGACGAGGATGACGGTCGCCGCCAGCCGGTTTTTTTTGGCGGCGAAAAGACCGTTCATATCGTGATAGAAAGAGAGATCTCCCACGACGAGGACCAAAGGCTCAGGAATCGCAGCGCCGAAGCCGAGGGCGGTGGAAAGAACGCCGTCGATCCCGCTCGCTCCTCGATTGCCGGCGAAGCGGACCTGCTTCGAAACGGACGGGAAGAAGGTATCCATGTCTCTCACCGGCATGCTGTTCCCGGCAAAGAGCGCCGCCTTCTCGGGGAGCAAAAAGGCCAGCTCGCGAAAGATTTTCCCTTCGAACAACTCTCCCATGTTCTTGAGCTCGGCAGCGACCGCCCTGCTCGCTAGCTCGGATGCCGTCCGCCAGCGATCCGCCCACTCTGGATCGGCCTCTCGCTCGGCAGCGCCGGCCAACTCTTCCGCGACGGCCCGGGCATCAGCGCAGAGCATTTCGGACGCGACGTGGATCGGGTCGGGCCATCCCCCGTCGTCAATGAGAACCTGTCGTGCGCTCGCGTGCTGACGGAGAAAATTAAGTAGCGCCTGCGAGGTCGGGACCGAGCCGAACCTGAGAATCACTTCCGGCGCAAACGCCCGGCAAAGCGCTTCGCTGCGTAAAAACGCGTCATAGCCGTCCATGATCAGCCCGCGCTCGTGAGCCCCGCAGCGGACTTGAGAAAGCGGATCCGCCAGGACCGGATAGCCTAGCCGAGCGGCAAGGCTCGAAACCGCGACGGGAAATTTGAGGTCTTCCTGCGCGCCACAGACGATAAGACCGCGCTTCACTCCCCGAAGGCTCTGCGCCAGGGATCGAAGCTCTTCCCCGCCAAGCCGCCTCGTCCCCTGCACGCCACCGAGATAAGGTTTTCCGGTCGGGCGGCCTTCCAAGGTCTCTATGCCCGCAAACGAAGCGCCAAGCTCTGAGTTGCCCGTCGCCTGCTCCGGCACGAGCGGCTCTCCGAAAGGTATATTTATATGGACCGGACCCGCCGGTGCTTGGATGGCGGTCGCTACCGCCCGACAGCCGGTGGCGCGAACGTAGCGCAGGAGATCCGCGAGAGCGTCCGGCGGGGAAAGGTTCACGGACCACTTCGCATGGCTACCGTAGATGCGTGTCTGATCGATGGTCTGGTTGGCGCCCCATCCCCACACCTCCGCTGGCCGGTCCGCCGTGAGCACGAGAAGCGGAACCCTGGCGTGATAGGCTTCAACGACGGCGGGGAAAAAATTTGCGGCCGCCGTTCCCGACGTGCATACGACGGCGACTGGTCGGCCAAGCGCGCGGGCAAGCCCCAGAGCGAAAAAAGCGGCTGACCTTTCGTCCAAATGGACCCAGGTCTTGATGCCTTCGTGCCGGGCAAGGCTGAGGACGAGAGGAGTGGAGCGTGAGCCGGGGCTGAGGCATGCGTGGCTGAGGCCGAGGCGAGCGAGTTCGTCAACCAAACTATCGGAGATGGCGTAGTTCCGCTGCGGCCCGTGAGGCATCATGCGACACCCAGGGCAGAAAGGAGAGGTACGAACTTCATCTCGGTCTCCTCGTATTCGGTCTCGGCGTCCGAGCCCTCCACAAGCCCCGCCCCGGCGTAGAGCAACGCTTGGTCTCCGCGCAGCAGAGCCGAACGAATGGCGACGCCGAACTGGCCGCCGCCTCGCCCATCAAGCCACCCCATGGGGCCTCCGTACCAGCCGCGGTCATCGGGTTCCAGCCTGCGAATCATCCCGAGCGCCGGCTCCAAAGGGATGCCGGCAACCGCCGGCGTGGGATGTAAAGCAGCGACAAGATCGAGCGCATGGGTCCCGCTTTGTGCCGCACCGCTGAAATGGGTGGCGAGATGGTAAAGATGGCCGATTCTTACCGCTTGGGGAACTCTATCCCGGTCAAGTTCGCGACAGAATTTCCCCATCCGCTCCCCAACCCAATCGGCCACTACCGCATGCTCCCTGAGTTCCTTTTCCCCCCAAACCAAGCTTCCCGCCGCGGCTGGCTGGTCGCCGTTGGCGGCGAAGCGCCACGCCGAGCCAGCCATGCACGTTGAACGGGCGCGGCCTTCCTCGAGACTCACCAGCTCCTCGGGCGTGGCCCCGAGAAAGCACATTCCCGGCCGAGCCACGGCAAAAACGATGCAGCTCGGATACGCGGTGAGAAGGCGCTCAAGAACAGGCTCGGGGCTGATCGCCGCCGCGGCCCGAAGCTGTAACGTGCGCGCCAGCGTGACTTTGGTGACCTTTCCCCGCTGAATTTCCGCGAGGACTTCCTGGACTGAGCGCCGCCAGCGCTCGAAGGAAAGCTCATCCTTAGGCACCGTAATCGAAGAATTGAAGGATGGCTCCGCCGGAGAAAGGAGCCCATCAGCCTCTTTCCTCAGGTGGTCCTGCAACTCATCGACACAAGTCTTCCGATTCACGAGAAGATTTACGCGCGCCCAGCAAGCGTCCCGCCTTTTCACAAAAATCCATCTTGGAAGGATGAGCAGGCCGTTCGGGATTTCCTTCCATGGGCCATCTTGAGGTACATCCGGGCTGAACCCAAAGCATGCGAAAAAAAGCGGGCCGGGCGGGCTGAAACCTCCCTCGCCAACGATCACCGAGTCGACCATCGCCCGATGCGCTAAAACTGCGTCACGAAACCGTCGCTTGCCGCTTACGCTTATCGCCGATGCCTCACCCGCGCCGACGATCCAGCAGCCCTCAGCCGGTTGCGAGAAAAACGTGCGCGCCTCGCTGAAGCGGGCCGAGCGGGCGAAAATTTGCGCGGGATCCACGCCGGGCGTGATGGGCTGGGTCAGGGAGACCAGTACAAGCCGTTCGGAGTTTCCCGCGCTTCGGATTCCTCCGGCGACAAGGTGAAGCGCTCGGTGAAGATCGACTGCGAAAGAATTAGCGTGCATGCGATCTATTTCTCTTTCACAGCCTTGCCGGAGCCGGAAACCTCGATCCCGATCGAGCGCAAGAGCAAAACCCGAAGCGCAGGAATCACCCTTTCCAGTGGATCCCGATTCCGCGCGCGCAACCAGCGGACCACGATCTCTTTGATGGCGCCAAGCCAGGCATGTGCAACGATGTTGGTTTCGACAGCCGGAATGGAACCATCGCCGACCGCTTTATCGAGATACTCCTTGATGAAGCGGGCAAAACGTTCGTCGAGCTTCATCAGGTGAGAGTCCAAGGAGGGACCGAGGCCGCCGCCGCTTACCAGGGCCACTCTCGCCAAACGGGGGTGGCGGGAGATCATTCCCAACAGGGTCTGGAGAGCGGCATCCACACGAGCCACGGCGCCGCGCTCGTGCTCGATCGACGACCTGGCGGCGGCTTCCAAAGCGTCGGCAAGACGTCTTACGAGAGCATAAAAGAGCGCCTCTTTTCCGGGAAAATGGAAATAGATGGCTCCCTTCGAAAAGCCGGACCTCCGCACGATGTCGTCCATGCTCGTATCGTGATAGCCCTGCTCGGCAAACGCCTGCATTGCCGATTCTATGATCCGCTCTCGTGTCAGGTTTTTGTCCCGACTCTCCGTTCGCTGCCAATCCGTCACGGCCAACCCTGGCGAAAATCGGTCGCCCAAGAAGGGATTTTGGGTATCCGACCGACCGGTCAGTCGGTACGATAGCCGGAGCGCCGGCGCGTTGTCAATGGCTGGCGGCTCTACCGAGGAGGAAGGCCGCGGACGTCTTTTTCTGCGACTGAGGGGAGCGCGAGCGAGGCTGCGGGCGTCCGATTACGGACAGTACGGCTCATGGCACGAACCCATCGACCGCAGCCGAGAGCGCGCTTCCCGAGGGAGCTTAGTCTATCGTTGACGGCCTGATAACTCGGCCCCCGAATAGCTTTCGAGGGACACCGAGAAATTATTGCGCTGTTCGGCGCTATTGTGTAGATTCACTTCCACCAGACCATAATCAACCATGAAGTTCGACGTTCAGCTTCCTTCTTTAAAGGGTATTGCCCGCATCGAGATCAAAACGGTCCAGGAAGGAGGGGCCTGGGCGGCTTACCTTTCCTTCGTCGCCGATCGCACGCTCAGTGATACTTGCATGATGCTCGGCCAATCGGGCGTTCCGCACCGTTTCACGGGCGAGAGCGAAAAAGAGGCCGAAGAAAAAGCCAAATCTTTCTTGCAACAAAACTACGAGGTCGTGCGGATGATCTGGTAGTGAGCGGAGCAGCAATCCGCCATGACCCAGCGGGTTAGGTCCCGACTCGCGGACTTCAACCCGGCTTACGAGCGAGAAACGGATAGCCGTACACCTGGAACAGGCGGGCCTTCTCTTCGCCACCGGCCCCGCCAAAGGTGTCGCAAGGAGGCCCGATCTGGATCTCGACGAATCCGGACTCTTCGAGCATTCGCTGCCAGCCCGCACACGGCAGGCCACCCGCGATTCACGCAGTCCAGAGATCGATGTTGCGGATCGCTGACTCCGGCACGGGTTTGCCGTTCGCGATGTCAGCAAATTGCAACCGCCCGCCCGGCCTGAGCACGCGGGAGATCTCCGCAAAGACCTGGCGTTTGTCAGCGCACAGGTTAATAACCCCATTGCTGATGACCACGTCCGCCCAGCCGTCCTCGACGGGTAGATCCTCGGCGAGTCCCTCGCGGAACTCGACGCTCTTGTAGCCCAGGAGTCGAGCCGCTGAGCGCGACTTCAAGAGCATCTCCTCCGTCATGTCGACACCGATCACCTTGCCTCCGGCGCCGACCTGGGCTGCCGCGATGAAGCTGTCAAAGCCCCCGCCTGAACCAACGTCCACAACTCGCTCGCCCTGCCCAAGTGGCCGTAGCGAGAAGGGGTTGGCGACACCGGCGAAGGACTCCACAGCCACATCCGGTAGGGCATCCACCATCGCCTGCTCGTAGCCGAGGTGTGCAGCCAGGAAACGACCCGTATGAAAGTGGTACTTGCCGGCGGGATTCGTCGCGACTTCCCTGTATTTCTCCCGGACCTGCTCGCGCAAGGCACCGCCATCCACCAGGACCTCATCAGACATAGCGTAACCTCCTTCAATGAGACCGCCGCAACGAGCGGCAAGGATATTCGAGGCTAATACTCCGCCATCAATATCCGGTCAAGCACTGTTTCATCTATCCAAGATCCGTCAACGCGTTATGGCCCCTTCGGAAGCAGAAGAGACAAGCTTGGCGTATTTCGCCAGTACGCCGGTGGCGTAACGCGGCGGCGGAGCTTTCCATTGACTTAGGCGAGAGCGGAGTTCTTGTTCAGACATCTCCACATCCAGGCGACGCTTTGCCACATCGAAGATGATCGTGTCACCGTTGCGAAGCGCGGCGATCGGCCCGCCATCGGTCGCTTCCGGCGCCACATGACCCGCCATCAAACCATGCGTCGCGCCGGAAAAACGGCCGTCGGTTAGAAGCGCCACGGAGTCGCCCAAACCGGCGCCGACGAGAGCGGCCGTCACCGCCAGCATCTCGCGCATCCCGGGACCACCCTTGGGCCCTTCATAGCGGATGACGACCACGTCCCCGGCTTTGATCTCGCCCCGCTGCACTGCCTGGAATGCATCTTCTTCGCGATCGAACACTCGCGCCGGGCCGCGATGGGTCATCCGCTCGTGCCCGGCCACCTTGACCACACATCCCTCGGGCGCAAGGTTGCCTTTCAAAATCACCAACCCACCGGTCGGCTTGAGCGGACTCGATAGCGGTCGCACCACTTCCTGACCCGAAGTCTCCGCTGCCTTCCGCGCTTCCTCGCCAATGGTCTTCCCCGTCACAGTGAGCGAGTCGGCATGTACAAGGCCCGCCTCAAGCAGTCGCCTGGCTACGAGTTGAATCCCACCCGCCTTGTACAGATCGTTTGCGACAAAGCGCCCGCCAGGCTTGAGGTCAGCGATAATGGGCGTGCGCGAGCTTATGCGGTCAAAGTCGTCAATGCTCAACTCCACTCCCGCTTCGCGGGCAATGGCCAGCAAGTGTAGGACCGCGTTGGTGGAGCCCCCCGTCGCGGCAACAGCGGCGATGGCGTTTTCGAGGGATTTGCGGGTAAGGATCTGCGCGGGACGGAGGTCACGGCGCAGGAGCTCCATGACGAGCTTTCCAGCGTTAAACGCTGCTTCGTCCTTCTCATCCACCATGGCAGGGATGCCGTTGCTTCCCAGCGGCGAGATGCCGAGGAATTCCAGCACCGTCGACATGGTGTTGGCGGTGAACTGGCCGCCACAGGCGCCCGCGCCCGGACAGGCCGTGTCCTCGATGGCCTTGAGCTCTGCGCCGCTGATCTTGCCGCGACCGTACGCGCCCACCGCCTCGAACACGTCTTGAATGGTGAGATCGCGGCCTTCGAGGCGGCCAGGGGCTATGGAACCGCCGTAGAGCGCCAGGCCCGGGATATCGAGTCGGGCTAGAGCCATCACCACGCCGGGATTGGTCTTGTCACAGCCTGAGATGCACACCAGAGCGTCGAAGTGATTGCCGCGGGCGACAAGCTCAATCGAATCGGCGATCACCTCGCGGCTGACCAGCGAACACTTCATCCCCTCCGCGCCCATACTGATGCCATCCGAGATGGAAACCGTGTTGAATTCCATGGGCGTGCCGCCCGCCGCCCGGATGCCCTCCTTCACCTTGGCCGCCAGGCGCCGCAGGTGGAAATTGCACGGCCCGATTTCGATCCACGTGTTGGCCACGCCCACCAGCGCGCGAGATAAATCCTGGTCCGTAAACCCTATTGCCTTGAGCATCGCCCGGGTCGGCGCGCGGTCGGGACCATCGGTAATCACGGAGCTACGGGGTTTCAAATTCTGAGGCATGTTGTACTCCTTATCCTTCTTTAGATCGTCAACGCTAACTTATCTAAGCTCCTCTTGCTTTTGCAAGAAGCCGTCGAGTCAGATATTTTACTACCAGGCAAAGCAAGTCCAAATAAAGCGGCATAGAGGACCTCGCATGAAGATCACGCGCGTCCAGTCGCAGGTTGTGCGGTTGCCAGCCGACGAACCTCTCGCCGGGGGACCGCCGTTCGACCGGCCGTTTCACGAGTTTGTTACCCTGCAAATCGAGACCGACGCTGGGATCGAGGGCATCGGCGTCACCTTCTTCGGCGCGGCCCTCACCGCCACGCTGAGGCACGCAGTCGACCAACTCGGCGCGCTGGTGCTCGGAGAAGTTCCGCTTCGCGTTGAAGCCGTTGGACGGAAGCTTCGCAGCGCGGCCGCGGGCTCCGGTCCCGGCGGAATCTTCACGCTCGCCTTCTCCGCGATCGACATGGCGCTTTGGGACATCAAGGGCAAGGCGCTCGGCCAACCCCTCGCGACATTGCTCGGCGGTCTCCGCCAGCGCGTCCCCACCTACGCGAGCGGCGCGCTCCTCCGTACACATCCTCTGGAGCATGTCGTCAAGGCGGCGCCGCTGCTCACTGAAAAAGGCTTCAGGCAGATGAAGATGCAGCTCGCGCTGCCGGGCGATGCGACGCCCGAGCGCGAGGTGGAGCGGGCGCGGCTCATTCGCCAGGCGGTCGGGCCGGATGTCGACCTCATGTGCGATATCAATCAGCGCTGGAGCGTGCACCAGGCGATCGACATCGGCCGGCGGCTCGAGGACGTTCAGCTCTACTGGCTTGAGGACGTGACTGCACACGACGACTACGCAGGGCTCGCGCGCGTCGCCGATGCGCTGGCGACGCCGGTGGCCGGCGGCGAGTACGTGTACGGCATCACGCCGTTCCGTCACATGCTCGAAGCGCGCTCTGTCGATATCGTGATGATTGACCTGCTGCGGGTTGGGGGAATCGCGAACTGGATGAAGGTCGCCGGCATGGCGGAAGCTTTCAACGTGCCGGTGGTCAGCCACCTTTTTCCCGAGATCCACGTGCACCTCGTGGCGGCGATCCCGAACGGCCTCACCGTCGAGTACATGCCGTGGTCGTTCAGGCTCTTCGAAGAAGTGCCCGTGCCGGTGAACGGCGAGCTGGCCGTGCCCTCGAAGCCCGGACTCGGGCTCACCTTCGACCGCGACGCCATCAGCCGTTATGCCGTTACGGCGTAGGCGGCAAATACCTTTGTCTACTTCGTTACCAGGCACCGTTGTAATCACGGGAGCTTCGAGCGGGATTGGCGCTGCGTTTGCCCGCAGTCTGGCCTCTCAAGGCTATGATCTTGTCTTGGTAGCGAGGCGAGAGGAGCGGCTAATGAGCCTTGCCGACGAAGCGCGACGCAATTTTCATGTTACCGCTCGCGTTCTTCCGGCTGATCTCTCCGACCCCACTCAGGTGAACCGGGTAGAGAGGCTGATCGCCGAGATCGCCGACCTAGAGATCCTGATCAACAACGCCGGATTCGGCGTGCCCGGAAAGTTCGCGGAGATCCCAGCGGAAAGAAACGCAGAGATGATTCAAGTTCATATTCTCGCCACCGTGCGCCTGTGCCGGGCGGCGCTGCCTGGCATGATCGCCAGGGGCCGCGGGTCGATCATCAACGTCTCTTCTATCGCGGCTTTCATGACAAGTCCAGGGAACACAACGTACTCGGCTACCAAGGCCTACCTGAATGTCTTTTCAGAAAGCCTGCAGGATGAACTCAAGGACACAGGGATTCGGGTTCAGGCCCTCTGTCCGGGGCTGACGCGCACCGAGTTTCACGACCGTCCGGGATATGAGGGCTATAAAACAAAAATCCCAGAATTCTTCTGGATGAGAGCGGAAGATGTCGTCACGGAGTCGCTCGATGCCCTGAAGAAGGGGAGCGCGATCTGCATTCCCGGCTTCAGGAACCGGCTGCTCGTCGCCGTGATTCGCAATCGGGTAGGTGCTCGGCTGATCAAGGCACTAGCCGCTCGTTTTGGGCAACGACTCGAAGCGTCTTCTCCAACCCGCCGGTGACGACGTGTAAGGCATCGAGCGCTTTGGCACAACTCGCTATGTGGCAGCCGGAATGGTCACGACCAATCTCTTTGTGGAAAGGCTGTGCTCTTATTCGACGACCTGTACCGATCGGGCGCGACCCTAAATGCAGTGACCCGAGTGCTTTACGAGCAGGCTCGGTGCTCCGACGTGTACGCGCTCGCACTCACGCGCACGAGGATGATCTCATGACAACGGTTTTCATCGGAGGATCTCGCCGACTTGCTCGGTTAAACGACATTATCAGGTCCAGGGCAGACAATATAATGCGCCAGCATTTCGCCGTGGTTATCGGTGATGCCAATGGTACCGACAAGGCCATGCAAAGCTATTTCGCCTCCAAAGGCTATAGAAACGTCACCGTCTATTGTATGGCTGACCGCTGCCGGAACAATTTGGGCGATTGGCCGACCAAACACGTCTCCGCCAGTCGTCAAAAGAAGGATTTTGCTTACTACGCCACAAAGGATGAGGAAATGGCCCGGGCGGCCTCGTACGGATTTATGATATGGGACGGGAAAAGCAAGGGGACGTTGAACAATATCTTGAACTTGTTAAAACACCAGAAAAAGGTCTTGGTCTACTTTTCTCCGGATAAGTCCTGCCATACACTTGGATCCGCACCAGATCTCGTCTCGTTACTACGCAGGTGCTCGAGCATTGATAGACGAAAGTTCGAAAGGGAGTTCACGTTATCGACCTTTGCCGTTGCAGAAGAGCCTGGCATTGACCTTTTCCCGGCCCGCCGGGGGTAGGATAGCCGTCCAGTTGCTGTGGTCTGATTCAGATGAGCACGGCCTGAGTATCCAAACAGTCTTTGTCAAGAAAGTCGGGCCTGACCCTGCAACACGGGATTAAGGGCAACACGGGTTATTGATATGGCTAAAAGTGGCGACGCAATAGGTAGATGGATCCTTCACCAAAGGCTCGATCGGAAATGATGTTTTCCTTTGGCCTGACTTCGGTCGATTTGACGATTACCGCGTAGTGCCAATACTCGATCGCATGTTTCATGACAATCAGTACGCAAAGGGGATCTTGCGGGCTTTCGGAGAATCCAAAGAGAAGTTCTTTGAATGTATAAACAATCGTCTGGCACAATTGCCAAGCCGTTTCCAACACAGTAATTATTTCTGGCGTTCAATCAAATCATGGGAGCCGCGCGATAACACTTGATACGTCGTTGACCGTTATCTTGAGCAAGAAGACAAGGAGGCGGAGTTGAGGGGCCTGGCCTTTATATTTTAACTTCTCAACGGAATTAACGCCGACGTCGAGCGCTGATGATTGTTGGAGTGTACGGGGCCCGAACCCTTATATCTTAACTAAAACCCTTTATGAATGATTCGCTTCCACTAGCGATCCGTTTGTTTGGAGCCCTTGGGGGTTTGCTTGGCGGCGGGCTGCTCGGAGTGCTGGTGCTGATTTTGTCCATCATTTTTACTGACTCCACCTTTGGCCTTTTGAATATTCTTCCTGGCGCGCTGGTTGGGGCGAGCCTCGGCGCGATCCTCGGCTTTTGCTTCCCGAGGGTAGGGAAGGCATTAGCAGGTTTGTTTTGGAATCTATGAAAGGGGTCACCGAGATGAGGCGCGGGTGGTAGGTAAGCTGGCCCGGGAGCGGATCGGACCTTAAGCTAAGTGCGCCTTGAGGATTTCTTCGTGCTGGCTCTAGGCGCTTGCCAGTTCAGCCGAGGTAGAAATCGCTTCTATCGGCTTGCGCGGTTTCAGAGGAATGGTGAGAGCGAGTCCGGCGGCCATCAATCCCAGAATACCGCCGGTAACGAAGGCGTATTGATAGTCGCCGAATTGAGAGTAAACCCAACCGCCTCCAACCGCAGCCAGGGCACCGCCAACCTGGTGAAAAACGAACGCCAATCCAAAAACTCTGCCGACCGCGGACTTACCAAAAACCTCGGCTATGATCGCCACGGTCCCCGGCCCCGATGCAAACCAGTCAAGACCGTAAATCACGGCGAAAACCAAAAGGCCGCTGGCATCGGTAACGAACGGCAGAATGAACAGCGATGACCCTCGAAGCGCATAGAGCTCATCCCGCCCATCACTCCAACTACCGCCGCAGCGGTCACTTGCGGTATTCCCCTTTCGATAGCGTGGGGTATCAGGTGCGTCCCAATGAGCCCGTTGGCGGTCACCCCGCAAACAAAAAAACAGCCGCTGAGGAGCCAGAAGGATCGCGTCTTGAAAACTGTGGAAACGGATGAAACGGAAGCCCGCGAAGAGCCGCCGCGCGCGGCCGCGTCTCGACTTTCCCCGGCGCGGCCCTCTTTTCCAGAGCCATAGGGCTCTAACCCCACGTCCGAGGGATCGTCGCGAAGCCATAAGACGATAAACGGCATTAGAATTAGAGAAACCGCGACCATGAGCAGCAAAGCGGTGCGCCAGCCGCTGGCGACGATGATGGCCATCAAAAGGGGCAAAAAAATGACCTGCCCGGCCGCGTTGGCGTTCGTGAGTATGCCCACCGCAATGCCGCGGCGCGCGACAAACCACCGGCTCGCAACGCTCGCTCCCAGAGGAGGAGTCAATCCCGTCGCGATCCCTATGAGGACTCCCCATACCAGGATGAGCTGCCACAGCTCGCGGACGAAGAGGACAGTGGTGACACCGCCGGCTACCAGGGCCAGACAGGCTAGAATGACTCGGCGCGCCCCATACCGGTCGATAAGCCAGCCGCCGAAGGGAGCGGCAAGCCCGAAGAGCAAAAGGTTAAGGCTGGCTGCCGAAGCGACGGCAGCGCGACTCCAACCGAACTCTGCTTCAAGGGGGTGAATCAGGACCGCGGGGGCCGAGCGAATTCCGGCCGCTACCAGACAGGCCAAAAAACTCAGAGCAACAACGACCCATCCATAGAAGAAAGGCACCGAGATGGGAGCTCTTGCCTGTCTAGCTATTTTTTGAGGCTCCGGCATTGCCCACTTCTAACACAAAATCCGCTATCCTTCTTTCAGTCCAGATACATGAGCCGCGCCGGGTTGTCTTTGAGCATCACCTTGATCTCATCCGGCTTGACGCCGAAGCCGAGCAGCGCGCGGATAAAGACGCGCATGCCGTCGATCGTATCCATATGCAGCACCTGACCGAAATCGCTCCCGATGATGCAGCGCTTCGGCCCGATTTCTTTGATCGTCCGGATCGTCTCCATGGGATCAGCCACGGGTTGATACAGGCTCGGGATCATCGGCTGGCAGTAAGTTCCCACATAAACACCCAAATCGGCCAGCTCCTTCATCTCATCGACCAGTAGCTTGTTGAGCTCTAAGAGCGGGTGGTCCAGCGTGGCGCGCACTCCCAGCTCTTTGGCCTTCTTCGCCAGCGGCAAAAGCTCCTGGAAATCCGTATGGCCGAAGCCGATCCCCACTTTTTTCTCCGCCGCCATCTTCATGATCTCGGCCACCTCGGGCAGCACCGCGCCATCTTCGCTCACCAGGCGCACGCCGCCCTTCTCCGGATGGCCCGCGCCGCGCCAGAATCCGAGAGAGGTAAACGTGGGAAACCAGATCATCTTGAAGTTGGGATATTGAAGCGCAACCCGGATATACTCCGGATTCATGCCGTGGCAGGTGCCTGCTCCGCCGTAGATCTCCACCCGGTGCTGGAGCTCTCCTTTTTCGACCAGATAATCGATGTGCCGCTGTGCGAGATAGGCGGCGTTACAGCTGATATTCCAGTGGTCCTTGAACGCGAGCGCGCGCATCCCGGCTTTGGAGGCCTCGATGGCAATGCCGATCATATCCTGCGAGCGGTGGACGAAGTCAGGATAGGCGTGGATGTGGCAGTCGATCGCCCCCTGGAGCAGCGCATTCTCGATTCCCGGATAGATTTTGAGCATCTCCGGGTTATCCTTGAGCATCTGGTAGAAATAGTCCTTGGCATTGAGCTGGCGCACGCGCTCCACGCTGAGGGTCCGCCCCACCATCAAAGTCGCCGCAGCCTGAGCATCGGCAGCAAAATCACACATCGCAAAATCTCCCTTCGGTCGATTTTCAGTTCAAAAAGTTCAAAGTTCAAAAGTTCAAAGTACCCCACCTCTTCCTTTTTGAGCCGGGCGAGAGGGTGGGCGGGACCTTGAACTCTTGAACTCTTGAACATTGAACAGCGCTAAGAGCTTCCCCACGCTTCTAGAAACTTCCTCGCGTCCTCGACGACGGGTTCCGTCACCGGCACATAAGGGATCACCATCCGCGTCACCCCCGCCTCAAGGAACGGTTGCAATCTGTCCTTGATCTCGCCGATCGATGTCCCGGGAATGACCGGCAGCTTGTCCATGTAGTCATCCGTCAGCGCCGCCATTGCGGCCTTAAACCCGCCCTTCTGGAATTCACTCTGAATCGCGTTCACCTCAGCCTCGAAACCGAGCCCCTTCAACATATCGCTATAGTGATCGGCGAGGTTATAAAAGGTCAATACCTGACGCAGGCGCGAGCGCGCAAGGCTGCGGTCCGGGTTGAGCGATACGCGGCTCTTCGCGATGATCTCGATCTTGTTGGGATCGCGGCCCGCCTCTTTGGCGCCCTCTCTTACTCTCGCCGCAATCTCCCGGATCTTCGCCGGAGTCGCCATGTTGATGAATACGCCGTCGGCAACCTTGCCCACGAGTTTGGTCATCTGCGGGCCGAGCCCCGCCAGGTAGATCGGAAGCGTCGGATGGTTAGGCTTCCAGGAGAGCTGGAAGCGCTTGCCGGTTTGATAAATCTCTCCCTCGTACTCGACGCGCTCACCCGCGGTCACCTTGCGGACAATCTCTATGTATTCCCGCACCCGGCGAAGCGGGCGGTCGAAAATCCCGCCGTGCCACCCCGCAATGTTCTTGTTGGCCACGCCGAGCCCCAGGAGCAGCCTCCCGCTGGAAAGGTCTTGCAGCGTTGCGCTCTGGATCCCCAGCGTCACCGGGCTTCGCCCATAGATGTGGTAAATCGCAGTTCCGAGCTTGATGGTTTTCGTGCGGCTTGCCGCGGCGGAAAGCAGGACCATCGGATCGGTGCTGTTGGACTCTCCCTTCCAGAAAGCGCCGAAGCCGGCGGCTTCCGCGATCTCCACCAAGTCGATCACGCCGGCCGCGGGATAATGGGCCGCAGAATTGATTTCAATGTCATAGATCATGTTAGGTCTCCATATCTCCCTCGAGGGCCGATCCGCCTCATGCGGCCGCGCAGAGGGCTTCGCGGCTCCCTTCGCTTCACGGGACTACGCGACGCGACCCACCGGGCCCGCGCTCGGACGAAGCTTCCGGAATTCCCTCCGAAGTAGCCCCGAAAGCTGTCAGTTCCGGTTTTCATCCGGCGCGGTCCACGGTCGGTACCCGCTGCTCCGTCCATGTTTCGCTCAGGCAGCTCGCTCAGCCCACAGCGAGCGAGGGGAGCGTGTAAGCTCCCTCGGGGAGCGCGCTCTCGGCTGCGGCCGATGGGCCTGTGCCATGAGTCGTACCGTTTGTAATCGGACGTCCGCAGCCTCGCTCGCGCCCCCCTCGGTCGCAGACAAGCACGTGCGCGGCCTTCCTCGTCCCCCTCGGAGCTTCGAAGTGAAGGTGTGCCGTCGCACTCTTCAACTCTCTGCAATCTTAACGATCCCCAGCGTTGCCAACTCCTCGATCGCATCTTGACTGTAGCCAAGCCCCGCAAGAACGGCCGCCGTGTGCTCGCCCAAAAGCGGCGGGGGCTTGACCTCCCTTTTAGACAGCCCGTGGTAGCTCACCGAAGGACCGACGAAGCGCAATTGGCCGGCCTTCGGATGCTCGAGCTGCTCGACCAGGCCCAGATGTCTCACCTGAGGGTCGGCGAGGACCTCGGCCATGTTATAGAGCGGGCCCGCGGGAACGTCGTGCTCCTCCAGGCGCTTCAGCCATTCGCTGCGGTCTCGAGTGGCGAACGTCTTTGCCAGTTCCCGTTCAAGCTCGGCGTAGTGCTGGCGCCGATTCTCTCTGGTTTTAAACCTTTCATCGTCGGCGAGGTCCATTCGCTCCGCCGCCTTGAGCAGGGCGCTCCAGAACTTCTCCGGGACCGAGCAATGGATAACCAGCGGCAGGCGGTCCCGCGCCACGAAGGCGAAGGCGTGGGCGTTCTTGACGCGCGCGACTCGGTCCGGAACCTCTCCGGTTCTGAGATAACCCGCGGCGGCCTCGCCGATAAAAGAGAGCGTCGCCTGTAGGAGCGAGGTCTCCACCTTCGATCCTTCCCCGCTCTTGTGCCGAGCCATGAGCGCGCCGAGAATCCCGTAGGCAGCCGAAAAGCCTGTGACGTAATCCGATAACGCGATCCCCATCAATTTCGGATCGTCGCGATCCGTGAGCACGCTCAACAGCCCGCTCATGGCCTGTCCCAAAGTGTCAAAGCCCGGCTTGCCGGCGTAGGGTCCCGTCTGTCCGAACGCCGAAATCGAGCAGTAAACAAGTTGCCGATTTAAGGAGCGCATACTTTCATATCCCAGGCCCAGGCGATCGGCCGTTCCGGGACGGAAGTTTTCCACGAAAACGTCGGCTTTCTTGACGAGATCGAGGCAGATTTTTCTCCCTTCGTCGTTTTTCAGATCGAGAACGACACTCTCTTTGTTCCGATTCAGATGCGCGAAGTTGGGGCTAAAGAATCGATCCGGCGCGAAGTAGCGATAAGGATCGCCGTCGGGCGGCGATTCGATCTTGATCACGCGCGCGCCGAGGTCGGCAAGGAGCGCCGTGGCATAGGGCCCGGTCACGAACGTGGCGCATTCGATAACTAAGATATCCTCGAGCTCGCGAACGCCCACCGCTTCATCTCCCGCGCCCAATCTCCCACGGCTTTCCTTCCGAAGTCAATCCAACCTGCATCGCTGAGCGGGAGAAACCATCGATTTATGTGAGCTTGAGCAGACGCGCCGCGGTATTTCCTAAGATTCCATCCTTGACTTCTGCCGCAAGCTCGAGACCGCGAACGGCTTCTATATACGCTCGAATGGCGCCCATCCCCTTCCCCGTATCCGTGCACGCGCCCGTGAAATCCTGGGGATAATCGGTGGCGAATACCAAACGTTCGGGCTTGATTCCGAGCAGGCCGCACCTGAGCGCGCCGAGCCCTCCCTCAAAACCCGCCATGTCGAAGTAGAGCAGATCAAAATATTCCTCGAAGGGACGCTTCAAAGTGCCAAAGCGATACCCCTTGGCAACAAGTCGCTCCTTGATCGCCGATATCCCGCCGCCGAAGTGGCCGATGACGAACTTGAGATTGGGAAAACGCTCCAAGACGCCTCCGGCGACGAGACGGGTCGCCGCAACCGCCAGATCGAGCTCCCGTCCGAGGACGCGCGCCAGATCGTAGTCCTTGACGAGATCGTACCCTTTCGGGATCAACGCCGGATGAACAAAGATGGGCACATCAAGGGCGCTCACCCGTGCATAAAACTCAGAGAGCCGAGGCGAGTCCAGAGGCACCCCATCGATCTGTGAGGTAATGGTCACCCCGCGCAGGCCGAGGTCTTGGATCGCGCGATCCAGTTCCGCAAGCGCGGCTTTTCCCTCAAGTACGGGCGCATGGGCGAGCCCAACGAACCGACCGGGATACTGACGCTGAAGCGCGCCGAACTCATCGTTGATGACTCGACAATCCTCCAAAGCGGCATCCTCTTTGGTTGGACTAACCTCCTCTGAGTACATACCGAGTTTCTTCGCCAGGTTGATCGGCACCAAATGGTGCTGGAAATCAATGACCATGGGTTCCTCCTAAAAATGGTTTGGCCCATCAACGCGCTTCTACCGATTCCTACCTTCGATTGCAACCAGGGGGAAGCGCAGCCTCAGCAGTGGAGAGTTGTCGCTTGACGGCATGGGACCTACCTTGATAAGTCGAATCCCCGTGGCAAAGATTCAGGTGAACGATTGTCGCCTCGTCTACGAGAGCGCTGGAAGCGGCCCCCACGTGACCCTGCTCCACACCGTCGGCCTGAGCACGCGAGAAGGTTGGCGCCGTCAGATCGGTTTTCTGAGTAGGCGTTATACCGTACTGACTTACGACATCCGCGGCCTTGGCGAATCGGAGCGGGGCACGGAGCCACTCTCCGCCAAAACTTTCAAAAAGGACCTGTTGGCCCTGCTCGACGCTTTAGAAATCAGGCGCACTGCGCTCATCGGAGCGTCTCTCGGCGGCACGATAGCCCAGGCGTTCGCCATCGAATATCCGGAGCGGGTCCGGGGTCTCGTCCTGGTCTCGACCACGTGCAAGTTCACGCCCGAAGGAGCGGCAAGATTGCGCGCCCGCAACCAGCGGATCCTCGAATCGGGGATGCAGGTAGCCGTCGACGGCCAGATCGAGACCCAGTTCTCCGCGGCATTCATCCACTCCCACCCCGATGTCATTTCTTGGTACCGCACCCATTATCTCGCCAACCAACCCCAGCATTATGCCGAGATCATGGAAGACCAGGCGCGCCTGGATCTGTGCGCTGGGCTTCGGACCCTCCGTTGCCCCACGCTGATCGTCGCCGGCGCCGAGGATCTGAGCCCCGTGCGCGGGCGAGAGCCCCTTGAAAGCGCCGAGGAGCTTCGCAAACTCATCCCCGGCGCTCGGCTGAGCGTGGTCCCAGAGTCGCGCCACTATCCCCACATTGACCACCCGGACCTGTTCAATGAAACCGTGCTCTTGTTCCTCGAAGACCTCCAGGCTTAAGGCGTGACTAGCTCGCTGACCGATGGCGCCCGCTTGAATATCATCTGCACCCCAGTGGCCAAACGGCCCACTATGTACGCACCGCAGTTCTCTTGACGTCAGCGGAACCCGTTGATATGAGCAGTGGTGGCGCGCGGAGAAGCGCGCGGAAACTAGACACCAGGAACGGAGGACACATGGCAGCAGAGCAGCAATTCATCATCGGAGTCGATACCGGCGGGACATTTACCGACATCGTCGTGATGACCGAGTCGGGCGAGATCTGGACCGCCAAGGCCTCTACCACCCCGGACGATTTCTCCCGCGGGGTCATGGACGCGCTCGGGGAGGCGGCAAAGACCGTCGGAGTCCAACTCAAGGACATTCTTTCGCGCACGACGCTATTCAAACACGGAAGCACCGTCGCCACCAACGCCCTGATCACGCGGAGCGGCGTCAAGGTCGGCTTCATCACCACCCGGGGATTTGAGGACACCACGGAGATCATGCGCGCCATCGGCCGCGTCGATGGTCTCTCGGAGGAGGAGATCCGCCACGTCACCTGGGTGACCAAACCCGAGCCGCTGGTGCCGCGCGAGCGCGTCATGGGCGTGCGCGAGCGGATCGACTACCGCGGCGAGGAAGTGATCCCGCTCAACCGCGAGGACGTGATGTCGGCGATCCGCCACCTCATGGAAGAGGAAAAAGTCGACGCCATCGCGGTCAGCCTCCTGCACGCCTGGGCCAACCCGGCGCACGAGGAAGCGATCCGCGCACTGGCGTTGGAGGCGGACCCCGGCAGGCAGATTTACTGGTCTTTCGGCAGCGCGCTGTCCCAGGTTGCCGGCGAGTACGCTCGCGGCAACACCGCGATCATGAACAGCTACCTGGGTCCCACGGTGGAGCGCTATCTCAAGGGCCTCGAAGACAAGCTTCGGCTAGGGAAACTGAAAGGGCCGCTCCTGATCACGCAGGGAAACGGCGGCGTTGCCCACCGCGAGCACGTCACCCCGATCGCCAATCTCCAGTCGGGACCGGCCGGCGGGATGATCGCCTCGGCCTACGTGGCGGGCCTTCTCGGACACAAAAACGTGATCACGACGGACATGGGCGGGACGAGCTTCGACGTCGGACTCGTGACCGAAGGCTACTGGCGATATGCCCACGAGCCCATCGTGGAGCGCTTCCGCATCCTCCAGCCGATCATCGACATCGAATCGATCGGCGCCGGCGGCGGAACCATTGCCCGAGTCGACCAGGAGACGGGAAGGCTCCTCGTCGGACCCAAGAGCGCGGGGGCGAGCCCCGGCCCGGTCTGCTACGACTCAGGCGGCCAGGAGGTCACGGTGACCGACGCCGATCTGATCCTGGGAATCCTCGATCCCAACTATTTCCTCGGCGGCAGAAAGGTATTGAACAAGGCCAAGGCACTGAAAGCGATCGAGGAAAAGATCGCCAAACCGCTGGGGCTTAAGCCCGTCGAGGCGGCCGCCGGGGTCTTCGACATCGTCAACAGCAAGATGTCCGATCTCATTCGACGGCAGGTCGTCCGCACGGGCTATCTGCCCGAGGAATTCGTGATCTACGGCTTCGGCGGCGCCGGGCCCGTCCATGCTTCGGGCTTTGCCGCTGAACTCGGCGTAAAAAAGATCTACATCTTCCCCACTTCCCCCGTCTTTTCCGCATTCGGCGCCGCTGCCGCCGACGTCATCCACACGCGTGTCATGACCTGCCAGTATATCCTGCCGGTGGATCCGGAGGCCCTCAATCA
>JACPAM010000284.1 GCA_016180805.1 Deltaproteobacteria bacterium
CGCGGCTGAAGGAAATTCTAAAATGACCCGTGCACCTTAGCGCGGGGATTTGAATTGAAAAGTGCCCGGCTCATCAGAGTCCGGGCCTTTTTGTTTTTGCCGGTTTTGAAGAACTTTTTCTTTACCCCGAGCGGTGCCTGTGCTAGGATGCCGCCGATTGCTTAATGTGGATGACATGCGAAAATGCAAAGCGCTTCTTGCCCATCCGGGAGAAGGGAACGACAGCAGGCCAGAGGCTGGAGTCGTCCGAAGCCCACGGCGGCCCATGTCCCTGGCGGATCTTTAGCAGCGTTGGGTGCATGAGGAGAGACGCGATGAAGAAGGCACTGGTAATTCTTTCGGCGATTTTCTTTGCGCTGGGGTGCGCCGCTACGGCGCTGGCTCAGGAGGCCTATCCGAGCAAGCCCGTAAAGGTCGTCATTCCCCTCGGACCCGGCTCGGGAAATGACGTAGTCACCCGAATCCTGAGCGGGTCTCTGGAAAAAGAATTAAAAACTCAGATTGCTGTTGAGTACAAGGCAGGCGGAGGAGGAGGGGTTGTAGGGGCTGACTTCGTGGCCAAGTCAAAGCCTGACGGATATACCCTGGGAACGCTCAACAATTCCGTGTTTACTTTTTCACCGGTCTTCACCTCGGTTCCATATGATCCGTTCAAGGATTTCACCCCGATCGCTCGCCTCGGCGCCGGTTCCACGGTCCTTGTGGTCAATGCTCCCGCGCCGTGGAAGACTCTGGAGGAGTTTCTGGAACATGCCAGGCGGAACCCGGGCAAAGTTACCTGTGGCACCACGGGCGCGACCGCGGTGGGAGGCATTAGTCTCGAGCTGTTGAATGTCGCGGCTGGCGTCAAGCTCGTGATCGTTCCCTATAAAGAAGGATCCGGACCGAACATCGCGGCTCTGCTGGGCGGACACATCGACTGCGCCATGCAGCTCTGGCCGATTTTGATCAACCAGGTGAGAGGAGGGAAATTACGGCCCCTGGCCAGCGCTTCGCCGCTCAAGGAAGTTCCCCAGGTTCCGACCTTTGCTCAAAAGGGTCTCCCGGCCGTGAACCTGGAGGTCTGGTTCGGGTTCTACGGGCCGGCCAATCTGCCCAAGAATGCGATGGCGAAATTGGTCCCGGCCTTTGAGAAAGCGCTCAGAGAGCCGGAGAACGTAGCGAAGTTGGAGAAAATCGGATGGCGAGTGGCTTACGAAGGTCCGCAGGAAATGGCAGAACGGATCAAGAAAGAGTTCTCCGCTGTCCAGGATATCGCCAAAAAAGCCGGCATCAAACCGGAATAGGCCCTCGGTCGAGAAGCAGCGTTCATTTTACCGCGAAGCAAAGTCCTTCATCTCCCCTTACCGGTAAAGAGGAATGATCAAGGCTGACCGTTGGATCGGGCTTCTCCTGGCCCTTCTTTCTCTCTATGTCTGTTGGGAAAGCGTCCGGCTGGGGCTCGGGACTTACCACAGGCCAGGTTCCGGTTTTTTCTCTTTTTATGCAGGCATCGTCCTGGGTGCCCTCTCTCTGGTCCTGCTTTGCCTTGCGCTCTTCCGGGATCTGAAGGCAGGGGAAGCGTGGGGAGGCTGGCGCCGGATTCTTCTGGTGGCCATGGCGATGTTCGGTTTCACCCTCCTGCTTGAGCGGCTCGGTTTCCTTATCATCACCTTCGTTTTTGTCTGGTTTCTCCTCAAGGTCGTGGAGCGGCGGGGATGGGCTTTCTCTCTGGGAGTGGCCGTGCTCGTCGCCGGCGCTTCTTACGCGGTTTTTGATCTCTGGCTTAAGGCGCAGCTCCCGGCCGGCCTTCTGGGAAATTAGGAAACAGCTTGGACACGATTCAAAGCATACTCTACGGGTTCACGGTGGCCCTTACGTTGAAGAACCTGGCCTTCGCTTTTATCGGGGTGCTGTTGGGGACCCTGGTCGGCGTCCTTCCCGGAATCGGCCCGGCCGCCGCCATTTCTCTCCTCCTGCCTTCCACATTTCACGCCGATCCGGTCTCTTCAATGATCATGCTCTGCGGGCTTTACTACGGCACCGCTTACGGCGGCTCCACGACTTCGATTCTGGTGAACATCCCGGGCGAGGCTGCCTCGATTGTCACCTGCTTCGACGGATACCAGATGGCCCGGCAGGGAAGGGCGGGACCGGCTCTGGGGATCGCGGCCTTTGGATCATTCATTGCCGGGACCATTGCAGTCATTGGTCTCATGTTTCTGGCGCCGACGCTCGCCTCGTTTGCCCTGAAATTTGGCTCGCCGGAGTATTTTTCCCTGATGGTGATGTCGATAACCCTGGTCGCTTATCTTTCCCAGAGGTCCGTGCTGAAGGGGATGATGATGGCCGCGCTAGGTTTGATCCTGAGCGTGGTGGGGCTGGACCCGTTCACGGCCAAGCTTCGCTTTACTTATAATATTCTGGTCCTCCGAGATGGGCTGGGGATCGTCCCCGTCGTGATGGGGCTTTTCGGGGTGTCCGAGGTCCTGCTTAACGTGGGCACAATCCTCAACCGGGAGGTTTTTCGAACCAGGATCAAGGGCCTGTTTCCCACTCGCCGGGACTGGACGGATTCAATGATGCCCATTACCCGCGGCTCTTTGCTCGGGTTTTTTTTGGGGATCGTTCCCGGCCTCGGCACGATCATCCCTACTTTCCTCTCCTATGGTCTGGAGAAGCGGCTGTCCAAACATCCGGAAAAATTCGGCACCGGGACGATTGAAGGTGTGGCCGCGCCGGAATCCTGCAACAACGCGGCGGCCACCGGGAACTTTGTCTCCATGTTCTCTCTGGGCATCCCGGCCAACGCCATCATGGCCATCCTGCTGGGCGCGCTGACTATATACGGACTTCGCCCTGGACCTCTGCTGATCAAGGAGCGGCCTGACCTTTTCTGGGGAGTGGTCGCCTCCATGTACGTGGGAAACGCCATGCTCCTGGTCCTGAATTTGCCGCTAATTCCCATGTGGGTGCAGATACTCAAGGTTCCCTATGCGATTCTTTACCCGTTGATTCTTCTGTTTACCCTCATCGGTTCCTACAGCCTGAACAACAATGTCGGGGACGTGATCATCATGTGCGTCTTTGGTGTGGTCGGCTTTCTCATGAATAAGTTCCAGTTCGAGCCTGCGCCTCTGGTGCTGGCCCTGGTTTTGGGGCCCATGCTGGAGGATAACCTTCGTCGCTCCCTCCTGATATCCGGCGGGAGTTTTACGCCGTTTTTTACCCGGCCCATTGCCGCGGCTTTTTTGATCGTCTCCCTGGCGATTCTCATCTCACCGCTCCTGAAGCTTGAGAAGTTGCGCTCTTTAGGCGTGTTCCGGGGATCGTGAGCCGCGAACAGCGAAGATGCTGTTTTGGGAGCCTTTCTTTGGAGAGAAAGCTTTTCTACGGCTGGTATGTTCTGGCTGCCTCTTTTCTGATGCTGGTGCTCGAAGGCGGTGTCAGGTTCTCTTTCGGTATTCTCATAAGCCCTCTCGCTGCTGAATTTTCCTGGAGCCGAGCGGCCATCACACTGGCCTTCACCGCGAACATGCTCGTTTTCGGCTTCTCCCAACTGCTGGCCGGTAAATTGCTGGATCGATTCGGTCCACGAGTCGTTTTCTCTACCTCGGCCATGATCGTGACCGCCGGCATGATTTTAACGGCACGAATGAATTCCCTGGTCGAATTCTACCTCTACTACGGTGTGATCACCGCAGTCGGGGTCTCGGGCATCACGGTCGGAGTCGTAGCCTCGACCCTGTCCAGGTGGTTTCGAAGCATGCGAGGGTTTATCTCCGGAGTCGCCATCTCGGGGACCGCGCTGGGGCAGTTCCTGATCATTCCCGCAATAGCCTTTCTTATGGGACGATTCGGATGGAGGATGGCTTGGGGCGTCGCAGGGCTTTTCCTCTCGCTCGTCGTCGTCCCGATCGCGGTGCTCGTCCTGAGAAAGGAGCCGTCAGAAACGGGCCCGCAGCGGTCCCGCTCGGGAGGCGAACGAGGCCCGCAGGAAGCGGTAAGCGATCCGGACATCCCCCAACTCGGGGTCTCCCAGATCCTGCGATCGAGGAATTTTATTGTTATCTGTCTGACCTACTTTATATGCGGCTTCCAGGATTTTCTTTATGTGACGCAGCTCATTCCGTTCGCCTTAGACCGGGGCCTTTCCAACCAGGAGGCGTCAAATCTACAGGGCCTGGCAGGTTTCCTGAGCGTTCCCGGCCTGCTCTTTTTCTCCTTTCTTTCAGAAAAACTCGGCAGAAAAATTCCATTATCGTTGACTTTCGTTCCGCGATTCCTTTCCTTCGCCCTTCTCTTTTACTCGACCGAAAAGCCTTTCATTTACGCCTATGCCCTTCTTTTCGGCTTCACGCTCATGGCCTCGGCCCCGCTGGCGCCGGCGATCGTGGGAGACCTCTACGGCTTCAAAAACATTGGAACGTTAACGGGAACGATTTTCTGGATCCATCACCTGGGTGGAGCGCTGGGGGCCTATGTGGGAGGTCTTGTCTACGACGTGATGGGGAGCTACCGGCTGGCCTTCGCTTTCGTTCTATTCCTGGCCGTCATCGCTGTGCTCACGAGCGTCCTCATTCTCGAAAAGCGGTCTCCCGTGCCGAAATACTAATCATTCCCATTCCGACCGGTCGTGAAGCTCTTCAGCGCCGAGGGGCCTACCCGGTCGCCCCTATCCTCGCTTCTCCTCGCTTCGCTCGGAATCTCAAATGGCAGATCTCAGATTTCAGATTTGAAGTCCTGAAGGGGTTAGAGTAGGACGCCGCCGGATTTAAAAAATTCAAAGGCCCGTGGGTCTTGAATCTCGAACGGTTCCGCTACCGCTTTAGAGTGTTTAAGGGTTTGCAATACCGTGAGAGACGAGCCACTCGAAGCCGAAACGCCCTGGTTTGATGACCACCTCCATCACGGTTTTCCCAGGAGAGATCTGCCTGTAAAGCAAGAAAGGGATCTCCAATTTTTCCGTCTCACCTTTCCTCCGCCAGGACTCTAAGAGGACGTGGGAATGGGTCTTCTTTTTTGAACGGGTGAGGTATTTATGCACTACTCGAACACTATGGGATCTCGGAGCCTCCGTGTCCAGATAGCCGTTTAAAGTCATCTCCATACCGAAGCCCGAAAGGGGAAAGGCTATCAAGGAGAGAATAACAATCCCTATGAGTTCCTTATGGGAGCCGGATCTCCCTTTTATGAGTTGGACGGCGAGCCAGAGGGAGAAGACCAAAAGGGGAACACTGTATCTCAGGGAGTCGAGTAAGAGACTGCCACTATCCAATGGAGGAAACCAATTCAAGCCGATAATGAGGGAGCTTATCCCTACTACGAACGGAACCGAAGGTACGGCGAAGGCAGCTACCCTCTTTGCTTTCCACTTAGGCTTTCCCAAAAACATCATGGATTGGGGAACAGCGGGCATATTCTCCGAGAGAATCATAAGTTGGGACACTGTTTCTGTAATAATGGAATGATCCAAATCCTCGTCTAGTTGGAAGGGAGACCATTTAGCCTCTATGGTCTTTCCATCATGCTTGATTGAGTCAAAGCCTAAATCGAAGACTTCGCGGACTGCCTGACGCTTTTGCGGTAGGCTGAAGATGGGGTAAGCAAACTCAAAGGAGTCGGCTAGGATGTAAAAGTCTCCATCAAATTCTGGGTCTCCAGTCTGGATCTCAGAGGAGATGCCGATTTTTTTAAAGAACCGGTCCACGGGGCTCTCCTCGGTAATCTCGAACTCTCCGCTGGAAGGGCAGTCGATATTGATGAGAAAATAAGAGGGTGAGTTCTTGCTCCCGGCAAAATATCGAAACCGGTACTCCGTCCCCTCATGGGTAGCGGTAAAGACGGTTCCAGATTCTAAAGCTCCGACTGCCTCCGAGAGGTCGCTAAGGATTCTCCTTTGCCTCCGTCCCCGGTAAACGACCTGGGAGATCAAGACGATGGCAGCTAGCAGGATAATGGCAAATGCAAAGTAAAAGACCATTTCTTCTATGGGCCTGTCATGCCCCCAATAAACTCCTCGATTTTACTACGAACGCCGTCCTGGCAAAAGAAAGAAGTTCCAACCGACAGCGTCTACCGGGTGCTGGCGTAGTATTCGACGTAGCGTTCGAGCGAGGCGATGGCCTCGGAGACCGTGAAGGCGAACATGAAGACGATGATCACGAGAGCCCAAAACTCCTCCATCAGAAAGTGCTTCGAATAGAGCTCGAACAGTTCTCCCACCCCGAGGATCGCGATTAGAAGCTGCCCGATCACCACACCCTTCACGCCGCGGATCGCGCCCAGGCGCACCCCGGCCAGGATCTCCGGCAGGGCGCTCAGGAGCAGTACCTTGGTGTAGATCTGATAGCGCCGAGCGCCGAATGACCTGGCCATCTCCACGAGCGATTTGTCAGCCTGCTTTATCCCCACCTGTGTGTCCAGGATGATCACGAAGACGGCGAAGAGCAGGACCGTCACGACCACAGTGGTCTCGCCGATCCCGACCACCGCCATCAGGATCGGCACCAGCGCCGAAATGGGGGCGCTGACAAAGATGTTGACCCACATTCCGAGGATCTTACTGAGGCTCTCCACACGCGCCATCATCACCCCGATAGGGATTCCGGTCACGAGGGCGAACGCCATGCCGATCGCAAAGGACCGCAAGGAGATCGAGGCCGCCGTGCTGAACTTCTCGGTCGGCAGGATCGTGATCCCTGCCACGACCACGCGGGAGAAAGGCGGGATGATCGTCGAGAGCTTTGCCTGGCCGATCAGCTCCCATACGATAAACCAGATCACCAGCGAAAAAAAGATTGGGATCTTCTTGCCAAACAGAGTCATGTGAATACAAACGCCTAAATTTAAACGATTTGAACGACTTGAGCGGTTTAAACCGTTCAAACTGTTCAAAGCGTTCGGTGGCAGCACTCAAACGACATAGTGCTTCAAAATCTGCCAGATCTCATCCACGACGTCGAGGTAGTTCTTGTCGCGCCTGATCTCGTCCGGGTTCCTTCCGCCGCGCTCGATGTTCGGGTGGATGATCTTCGATACCGTCCCCGGCCGCGGTGATAAAAGGACGATCTGGTCCGAAAGATAGGTCGCCTCCTCGATGCTGTGGGTGACGAAGATCACGGTCTTTTGCTTATGCCTGAGCAGGTCGAGCAGCTCTTCCTGGAACTTCCGCCGCGTCTGCTCATCGACTGACGCAAACGGCTCATCCATCAGGATAATGTCGGCATCGACCGCGAGGGCGCGAGCGAGCCCCACCCGTTGGCGCATTCCGCCCGAGAGCTGGTGCGGGTAGCTCGACTCGAAGCCTGAGAGGCCGGCCTCGGCGATCTGCTTGCGCGCGAGATCATCCCGCTGCTCCTTCGGCATGCCGCGCAGCTCCAGGCCGAAGGCGACGTTCCTCAGCACGTTCGCCCAAGGAAGCAGCGCGAAGTCCTGGAAAACGAAGGCGCGCTCTGGCCCCGGGCCGTCCACCTTTTTCCCCTTCACCCAAACTTCACCGCGGCTGGGCGGGATTAGCCCCGCAATGATTTTGAGGAGCGTTGTCTTCCCGCACCCGCTTGGGCCTAAAAGCGTGTTGAGCCTGCCGCGGGAGAGCGCCAAGCTTACGTCTTTAAGTGCCTCGACGCCGCCGTCGTAGGTCTTACCGACCCCTCGCGCCTCAACAATCGCTTCAGCCGGCATCATGAAGATCCTCGTATCTCAGGAGGGAAGAGCTTGTGCTCGAGCCGCTGGAGCCCATGAATGGCGAATGCTGCAACCGCGATGATCGAGGCGATCGCCGCGAACATCTCGGGGTAGTCCGCCACCGAGCTGTGGTAGGTGATGAGATCGCCGATCCCCGTCGGCGTAATCAACAGCTCCGCGATCACGATGCCGATGAACCCCATCGCCAACCCGAGCCTGAGCCCGGCAAAGATCAAGGCGGCCGCATGGGGAAGGATAATTTTTATGATCTCCTGCCGTCTTGTCCCCAGGAAGGACCGACACATCTGGATCAACGACGGGTTGGTATTGCGGATCCCCTTGTAGGAATTCATCACGATCACGGGCGCGGCCAGAAACACGACCGCCAGCACCTTGGAGGTGAGGCCGATTCCGTAGATGTAGGTGATCAGGGGGATGATCGCCGCCATGGGCGCTGCCTGCAGGATGATAAAGACTGGCAGGCTGAACCACTCGATGGTACGGGAGAGTCCCATGCCGATGCCGAAGCCAATACCCGCGATACCGCAGAGGACGATTCCGATGACGAGGGGTTGGGCAGTGGAGAGATAGGCTTTGGCGAGGCTGCCGTCGGCGGTCATGCGCAGCAGCGCCAGGAACGTCTTGCTGAAGGGCGGGAAGGCGAGACTGATCGGCCAGCGGCCGGCAAGCTCCCACAGGCCGAAGACGAGAGCGAAAGAGATCAGTTGCCAGACCAGGCGTCGCTTCGCAATCAGTTCTTTACGTTGCACTACTTTACGTTGGCGAGCGCAGCCTTGAGCGGAGCGAGGTACCAGAAGTCGTCGACCTTCAGGTTCTCGCCCTTGAGCGCGCCGGAAAGGCTGTAGAACTCCAGGTCGTTCTTGGCCGCGCGCTCGCCGCCGCCGTCGTTGGGAAAGACGCCGCTCTTGACCGCTTCCTGGAAGAAGGGGAGAATCTCTTGCTCCATCTTCGGTGGAAGGTCCTTGAGCAGCCCGAGCTTCCTGCGCTCCTCGAGGATCCAACTCGGGTTTGCGTTGACCGCCCGTGACACCTTGGTCAGCTCTTCCACAAAGATCCTGATGGCGACCTGGTTCTTGTCCAGAAAGTCCCTCGTGGCGAAGAGCGCCTCGTCGCTCGCTTTCACGTTGCCGAGCGGCAGGATGATGAACTTGTCCGGCGCTTCCTTCATAACGAGGTTCTTGTTGGGCGCGTCCAGAATCGTGGCTTTGATGTTCCCCTTCAATAGCGCCAAGGCGCGCACCTGGGATCCCGGCACGTAACTCACGCTCTTGTACTTGATGCCATGCTCCTTCGCCGCGAGGTTCATGATCGCCTCGGTCCCTGAGCCGCGGGTGTGCACCGCGATCTCCTGGCCGTCCAGGTCCTTCCAGCTCTTGTAGTTATCCTTGGCGACGATGGGGAAAAACTGAAGCGCGCTCAACTGGTAGAAAAAGCGGATCGGTACGGTAACCTTTTGAATAGCCGCATACGGCGTTCCCTGGCCGATGTCGGCCTGACCGTTGATCACGGCCTGCGTAGCCACTTCCTCGCTCTTAAACGACGTGACCTGCACATCTACGCCGCGCTGCTTCGCGTGCTCGACGGCAATCAAGAGCGGCAGCTCGTCGATCGAGATCACGTCCCCGAGTGCGTACCTGATCCGGGTTTTAGCCTGGGCCCACGTCTCGGTCGCCAAGCCACCGATGAGGGCTGTGACCATAAGAAAACTGGCGATGGATTTAAGCCGCTGGACCATCTTATGCCACCTCCTATTTTTAGATCGGTATTCCGGCGTCAGTATCGCAGACTCGGGTTGAGTGTCAAGATGCCTTATTGGGGATGAATAGCTCACCTTGACAGCTCACCACAGGCGATACTATGATCGCGCCCGCTTGCGGAGCACGCCTTCTGGTTCATGCGCGACGTGGGCCATTTCGAGTACCTGCGCGACCTTGAGGCGCAGTTGAGAAAGACAACGCACAATGACGACGAGCGGCGGCTCTTCATAGTCACCGGGCCGGACCGGGTGGATAGCTGGGCCCTCCCCATCGACGGGGGAGTGGCTTCCGAGACCCTCGAACGGCTGCTCCAGGAAGCGGCCAGCAGGGGAAAGATCAAGCGCCGTATTCCAGTAAACGAAGTGCTGCGCGATGATGCGGTCAGGGCGGCGTATAAGGAAGTGAGCAGCCGGCCGCAGCTTCAGCCGGCCTTGCAAAAAGCTATGGCTGCTGTGGAGAAGTATGGGTTCTGAGAAAAATTTTGACGCCGGTTCCTTAGGTTCTCTTCGACTCAGTCTTAAATTTGCAGAGGGGGAGAGAGATGCGAAGAACGGTTCAAGCGGTCTCGGTCGTGTTGGTTGGGCTTTTTGTTCTTGGTTTCTGCGGGCGCTCGATGGCGCTCGATGAGGTGAAGCTCCACGTCTCGGGTGCCACAAGTCCCAACGCTCTGATTTTCAGGTTTGCCAAAGAGAAAGGTTTTTATAAGGAAGAGGGGCTCGAGGTGTTGCCCATCACCGCCGGGATGCTGCCGGGGATTCAGGGATTGGTGGCGGGGAGCTTCGATTTTAGCCAGATACTGGGGCAAGGCGCGGGAGCTATTCTGCGGGGCCTTCCCCTGAAAATTGTCATGGCTTTCGACACCCGGCCGATGAATTGGCTCTATGGGGGCAAGCACATCAAGAGCCCGCAGGACCTTAAGGGCGGGAGACAGATCGCCGTCTCGAGCTTCGGGGCGGCTCTGGATCAGATGACCCGGGAGATTCTGCCCAAGTACGGCATCGAGCCTGGGCGGGATGTCGTTTTAAGGCCCATCGGCAATGCGCCTGACAGACTGGCCGCACTCCTGAGCGGTGCGGTGGACGCCTCCGTGCTCAGCCATACGGATCGGATCATCGCGAGAAAAGGTGGCTTCAATGAGCTTCTCTTTTACGGCGATCACCTGGAGTTCGTGACAGGGGGCGTGGTGGCTAGCGAGAAGACCCTCTCTCAGCGGGCGGATTTCGTGCACCGGTTTTTGCGCGGCACCTTGAAAGGGTTTTACTGGTGGAAATCTAGCGAAAGCGAGGTGGTGAGCAGACTGGCTAAACTTTTGAAGGGCTCCGAGGCGGAAAGCCGTGAGGTCTACCAGGCCAGCCTGAAGGTTTTCTCGGCTGACGGCACCCTCCCTCGTTCCCTCCAGGAACGGATGGTCACCATGCAGAAGAAGAGCCTCAAGGTGGACCGGGACATTTCGCCCGAGGAGGTCTATCATTTCGCTCTGATCAACTCCATCAACAAGGAGTTGGGGAAGGTTGCCCACTGAGGGGCAGACAGCTCATGAGTCTCTACCAGGTGCAAAAGCTCCTATTCAATATTCATAACGATCTGGAACTGCGCCAGCGCTACAGCTCTCATCCCCGAGCGATCCTTGAGAAGTATGTCCTCACCGAATCTGAGCGCCAAGCCCTACTAGGCCACGACATGGGCGCGGTGGACACCGCCTTCGACATGGAGTTTCTGAACCTCGTTAAGGCGGCTGATGTGGAAGAGTTTGTGCGCAGGGTAACGCCGGAAGCGCTCAAGAAAGCCGGGGTGGCCACCGAACTCCTCGCCTGGGTTGCGCTTCTGGGAGTGTTGGGACCCGTTGAGCCCGCCTTTACCGATTATATTTGGGGTAAGAAGTGGTCATCCGGCGCAGCGTCCATGGTCCTCTGGAAACCATGATCGACTGTCTCTCTCGCACCCCTCGGTGTCATCCTCGACCCTATCCGCCGCGAACTTCGTCCTCTTCCGCTGATCCTGGGCGCTAAGCGTTGATCGCAAGGGTATCTCCAAAACATGGTCGCTAAGCCCTCCAGCGCCGATGGACCTATGCGGTCGCCGGATGGGAGAGTAAGATGTCGTTGGATCTAAGAATCCAAAAGGCTCGTGGCGCTCACGAACCCGGCCCTTTTTGTTTATCATCGGGCGAGTTTGACTTACGCATCTTCGCGTGTTACACGTAAATACGTGGAAAAACAAAACATCACCCTTTCCATTCCTAAAGACGTCCTCCGCGAGGCTAAGCATATCGCGGTGGATCGGGGCACATCGCTCTCCGGGCTCCTCGTAGAAGCGCTGGAGGAGAAAGTCAAGCGACTATCGGAGATGCGTCGAGCTGCTCGGAGGCAACGGGCTCTAATGCGGCAGGGGCTAAAACTTGGAACTAAGGGCAAGGCCCGCTGGACGCGGGAGGATCTCCATGCCCGCTGAGTTCGTGGATACCAATATCCTCGTCTACGCCTACGATCGGACTGCGGGAAACAAGTTCGAGCGCGCACGAGAACTGATGGAGAGACTCTGGGACACTGGGGAAGGCGCAGTGAGCACCCAGGTACTTGAAGAGTTTTACGTGTGCGTCACCGGGAAGATTCCCCAACCTCTAAAACCCCAAGGAGCCCGGGATATTGTCGCAGACCTTGGAACATGGAGAGTTGTTCTTTTGGAAGTCTCAGATGTGGTGAAAGCAAGCCGACTGAGTGAGCGCCTCGCGCTCAGCTTCTGGGATGGCTTGATCCTCGCCGCTGCCCAGAAGGAAGACGCGAAAGTTATATGGTCAGAAGACTTCAGCCATGGTCAGAACTACG
>JACPAM010000324.1 GCA_016180805.1 Deltaproteobacteria bacterium
TGGACGGATCCCCGGCCCGTGTGATTGGGGTGGAGGTGTAGGCAGTTTAGGCTTGCCGGCTCAGGCCGGCGGAAAGTCTTCGGGCATAATTTTGAGTTCTCGCTGGCTGAAGGTCAAAAACAAATTCATTCACCCTGCAAGATCATCATTCGGAATGGGATGAAGCGGCGGATGGTATTGAAGTGGGGATCGGCGGTTACAAACAAGGCTCCCGTATGCCGAGCCGAGCCTTCTGTTTCTCGAAGGACCCGGTGAGACTTGAGACGCTCCTCTTCCTCTGCCAGCAAGCTGTTGATCAAATCAGATTGAGATTTTACCTTGGCCGCGCACATAAACCCTTTACCGCTGAAATACGTGCTTCCTATGATACTTTAGATAGTTTATCGTCCTTCTCGGTAATTTGCGCAACGCCATCCCATTTTTTATCCCTAAAGCGGCAACATCCCTTGGTGATAGTTTCTTAGACAGCAGGACTGTCCCTTCAGTTGTAAAGGACAAAAGTCCCGCATCAAAAGCAGCGTCCAGATTAGGAATCAGGAGCAAACCGTTACATGGATCTAGCCTCTCAGAGTTTGTTGCTTTCCGCCACGGCTTGATGTGGCTCGCACGCAGGAGCGGCAATACCTTGTATCCTGTTACCGCGCATTTGTTATCCCACAAACGGCGGAGCCTTTCGCGAAATACCCCCTGTCCTAGGCGGCTTTTTATAAGTGCCTCCTGTTGTGTCTTTTTGACCTTGCTGAGTTGAGTATCAGCCCAATAAATGTCGGACTCGGCCTCCGGGGGCAGTGCTGAGAGGTGTTCGTACATGAATTTGATGAACTCGAACATCGTAACCTGTTTTCTACGGCCAAAAACGGCCTTGAGCGTGTTATCGAAGTTGATCATATGTTTTTTCTTCTTATCCACGAGGCCGTTTGTCTTAATGTAGGCCCACAATTTTCTGACCACGTCTGGAGCAGAGATAGGCGCGGTCCCGACAATCGCAACTAGGTGGGCGTCAGGAATGTAATAAATAGTTGCCATGCGATTACCTCTTCATATTTTTGGCAAAAAAATCTACAGGAAAAAGAACTAGACTGGCCGACAAACACGCGCCGAATCTAAATCATTTAACTGAGCCTTTTCGGCAGCGAAAAACGCCGGCGGCCTAACCCTCGAGACGCTCCAATTGTCAATATGAATCAGCCGGAATTTCGTCTACTTACCCCAACTTGTCGACTGCTTCCTAACCGCCAAACACTACTATCTGGATCGAAAGCCGGCAGCGTATTTCGCTCGCCGCTCGGGATGCCACGGCTGGACTCTCCACCCGCGGTTCTGATCGCACTTGCAGGTGGTGGGAGTGGGAAGGCCCAGATACCGTCGAACGTCATTGAAAGAAAATACGGAGTCTTGGGTCACACGGGCATCCTGCAACTCCAACCGCTCAGTTCGAGCTCGGGAAGGGCCAGTGTCGCCTTGCTGGGAGGGACCCACAAGAATCCAAGCCTCGATGCAATCAGAATCGCTCGACCTCTACCAGGTTGGTGACCGATGGGGCGGTCACGGGGCTTTCCGGATCAGTCAAGAAAATATTCGGCGTGCAGCCCCGGTCAACCCCTTTTTCATCCGGCTCGAACCATCCGCCATGGTGGATCACAGCGACGCCAGGCAAGAGTCGTGATGTGACGTAGGCCGGGACTGCCGCCACCCCTTTGTCGTTGGAAACTCGCACGAGGTCTCCGTCCTTGATACCGCGGCTTTGGGCGTCGGCCACGTTCATCCAGATCGCATGACGGTAGCAGTCGCCCTTGAGCCAAGGCACGTTCCAGAAAGTGCTATGAATGCGATATCTCGGATAGGAGGTCAAAAGCATGAGCGGAAAGCGCTTCACATCCGCGTGATCCATGCCGCGATAGATCGGTTGATATGTGGCGACGGGTGAGAGATCTCGCCAGTCGTTTGGCAGGTTGTCTATGAGCTGACCGTGGACGTCGAAGTGGAGCTTTCCCCTCTGCGACTCGTCGCCGACGACATAGCTGTAAAGCTCGATCTTCCCGCTTTGCGTACGCAGGGGTTTTCCGCCTTCGATGAAGTCCTCATATCCGTGCCATGGCTTATCAAAGGCCTCATCGACGTTGATCAGACAGTCCTTCTTAAATTTTTTCCAGCTGGGAGGCTTCACTCCCTCCTTCTTCAACCTCTGACCAAGATCACGGTACTCATCTTCAAGATACTCCTCCCAACTCTGTTCCCAATTGTCTCCGTCATAGTAATGATTGTACTGTTCGCCGATCCCCAGCCTTCGAGCCAGCTCCGAGTAGACCCATTCGTCATTCTTTGCCTCTCCCGGAGAAGGAACGACGCCGGGAAGATAGGTGAAATTGGCGAAGCCGCCATAGCCTGCGGAATTTATATAACTGGTCTCCAACGTTGTGTCTGAGAGCGGCAGAACCACATCGGCATAGCGCGCGCTCGGACCCATGGTTGAGTCGGCGTTGTTGTTGAGGGTGTTTGTCCCCGCTCCGTAATACGTTCCCCACATCAGCATTTTGGGATTAGGCAGTACGTCCTCATATTGTGTCGTCCCATTGGCCTCGATAGAGCTGTCTACACCACTACCCCCGGCGATTCCGCCCGCCCAAACCCGCGAAACCGGCCCTTTGGGCAGCGCGCCCGCGCGCCAGCCGATAATTCGTTTGTACTCATCAGCGCTCATCTCTCCCGCGTTGACTTTGTCGAGGAGGAGCACCATCTGCGCCCACTTGTGACTGCGGTACATCTTCGGAACCATGCGCTTCGGGATATCGCCATAGGGCAGCATGACCGGCGGTTTGTTACGATAGCGAAGATGAAGCGGTACCGAGCCACCGGCGACACCCCAGTTGCCCATGATCGCCTGCAGACCGGCGGCCCCGCGGGCCGTGTTTTCCCCGCGGCTTTTCCTGTCTATCCCGAACCCTTTCCACAGCCAGGTAGGCTTTTTCTGAGCGTAGAGGCGAGCGAACCCTCGAATCGTTTCCGCCGGGACGGCGCAGATCTTCTCCGCCCATTCAGGAGTCTTGTCCACCCCGTCCTTTTCACCGAGAATATGGCTGCGCCACTCCTCGAAGCCGCGCAGGTCGACGTATTTTTCGACGAATGCCGCATCGTAAAGTTTTTCCTTGATGAGAACGTTGGCCACGGCCAGCATCATCGCGGCGTCCGTGCCGGGTTTGATGGGGATCCATTGATCAGCCAAAACCTCTGCGGCCACCGTGTAGCGCGGATCGATACAGATAACCGGTATGCCCCTCTCGCGCGCCATCCGAATATAATAAGCGAGCTGATGTCCCGGTCCGAAGTGAGTGATGGTCGGCTCAAACCCCCACAGGACGATCATTTTCGTATTCATCAGAAAATCTGCCATGTCATTGGAACCCTCGCCGTAGGACCACCCGGGGACCCCGGCCATGAGATGCATGGCGAGCCGCCCCGGATCCATGGAGCACCACCCCCAACCTTCCATTCCCGCGCCCCAAAGGCCGAATAGCCGCTCAAGTCTCGCATTGGGCGCGTAAGGCGTGACAATCGAATACGGTCCGTAGCGCGCCACAATATCTTTCATCTTTCCGGCGACCAGATCGAGGGCCTCGTCCCAAGGGATGCGTTCGAACTTTCCCTCCCCTCTCTTGGTTCCTTCGACCCGCTTCATGGGATACAAGATACGCTCCGGGGCGGAAGCGAGCTTGTGAAACATCCATCCCATAGGGCAGCCCCGCAACTGAAGCCGGTTCTTAATAAGGTCGAGATCCGAAAGAACCCGATCCTCGCGGCCAACCCCGCGGTTGTAATGGTCGTCCGGTTCGATGGCGGTTACGGCTCCGTCGCGTCGCCGCACTTTGAGAATGCAGTGGCTGCCACCGCAATTGATCCGGCAGCCGGTGTAAATCACGTCTTCGCCGGCGTGTAGTTTTTTGAGGCGTCTGACCACGGTCGTGCGCCGCGATTTTTCCCCCATACGCGTTCTGGAAGTCGCCATGCCCGCAGTCCTCTCTTTCGTGACTTTGTTTTAAACCCCAGCCCCATCAGAGACCCGCAGCGAACTGCAATCGGCGGCGGCCTCGAGGCGTCGCCATGCTTCGAGTCGCAGCCGAGGAGCAAATAAGGCCGGCCATTGCGGGGCGATGATCTCTTTGTCCTTCATACCCGAAGCCGAGGGTGATTGTCCATCTGTATCTTTCTTGATGCCGGACCGATGAGGGAAAATTGACCCCCAATCCGGAGGAGCCCGGCACGACACTCTAAGGGGGGACCCCCTGAGGAAAAGGCTAGCGGCCCGCCGAGGCCGTAGCGGTCCCGAAAAGCTTCTCCCGGATTCTCGGCAAGGCCTGCTCGGCAGCCCGGATGCCCGCCGCCAGGAACTCTTTCTTTTGGGTAAAATCAAACGGACCGATGTGGGCAACCGCCGGCTGGATGACCACGTCCGCCTG
>JACPAM010000333.1 GCA_016180805.1 Deltaproteobacteria bacterium
TTCATACCCCCTATACCCCCGCCACTAACCCACCCCCGCCGTAGTTCAAAGGGTTCAAAAGTTCAAGGTTTAAAGTCCCAAGCTGCCCGCCAGCCTGCCCGCTTCAATGAGTTCAATCACTGGGGAGTTTTAGCTCTATTTTTTCTTGCTACCATACGTTTCCCCTTTTTCCTGGACGGCATCCGACCGGGAAGATTTGACGATCGCTAAGTCAATGAGATCCGAAGGCTTGCGAGTCGTTCGCTTGCTCGCATCTAACACCTCGATCGCGACGATGCGTTTGTCTTTCGCGTAGTCAATGACAACGCCGTCCACCTCCAGCGAGTCATCGATAGGGACGTTTGCCAGGAATTCGATGTTCAGGAGATCATGAACGGCATCATATTCGATCTTCATGATGTTTTGTCCTGACCCAGGAATCCCTCGTCTGGCCATCTTTCTCCGCGCCAGCGGGATAATTTCAATCTCCTTCATCAAATCCTACACGCGCGACTTTTCCCCCCATACCTCTTAGCACATCGACCAAAAGACCCTCACCCTGCCCTCTCCCAGAGGGAGAGGGATTTGAGAGGACCCCGGATCGCACGCGAAGCGGGCTTGAAACGGGTAGGGTTGGCCGTTGGACCCCTCATTTCGTTTGCGACCATACCATTTAGACGTGACAGATCAGGTCATGCCGTTTTGACATCCGAGGTCAAGATTTTTTACAGACCCATGACGTAGTCTAACTCGCCTATGACTCCGAGCCGCCTGGCCCAACGCTCGAGATACTTACGGTTCAAATGTCCTCCCATCCGCTTCACTACAGAGGAGGCATCCTCGAAATCTCTAGGGCGGCCGACCTTCAGTTTCTGAAGAATAAAATCCTCGGCGGATACGACCCAGTAAGACCGCCCCTCTAAGCGTTTCCTCTTCCGTCGCCTGAAGACCTCCCGGTCATGGACATCGCGTGGACGCATAAGATCCACTGTAAACCCTCGGCGCCGAAAGCGGATCTGATCGCCCCTGAGCATAGGGTTCCACTCCAGCCACGTCTCATCGAATTCCATTCCTGCCCGAGTCATGAGAGCGCCGAGGCGATCCAAGCCTTTTTCATCAACCAACACTAAGAAATCCAGATCTAATGTGGTACGTGGTCTACCCCACACAGCCAGCGCCCAGGCCCCAATCAGGACGTAGGGCACGCGTGCGCGTCTAAAACAACCCACAACATGACTCAACGCCCCCGCCAGGTTATCGCCCGAAGTAGAGGGCACGCTCTTTTCTCCACCTGGCAACCCATCGGGCATCGGCCTGAGAGAAGCGGGCTAGTAAGCGACGCATTTCCATCTCAATTTCCTCTTCGCTTGCTCCGGGTTGAGAATTCCTTATAGATTCTCGGAGCAGGCGGAGACCGGTCGTTGACAGCATTGCGCACTGCCTGAGGCCTTCCTCGGCCGTGCGCGGGAAACGGACCCCTTTCAATTCTGCCTTCACCAAGTCCAGCCGTTTGAGCCACCTTGGAACCCGTTTCTTCAGCTTCATAGCATGCTCCGTCTCTCATTCATCTGGTTGCGATACCTTTGCTCCCCTCGCCTCATACAACCGCAGCCATTCCTTCATTGGCACAAACCTTTCATCTTTCACCTGCTCATCCCAAATGACCCATCCGCCGCATTTTTCCGAGAGGTACTTGAGTTGCTCGACCTCTTCGGGACTGCAAATCCCTTTTCGCTTTCCGATCACCGCATCCCACAAGACGTATTCGAGATCGTGCAGCCAGCCGGCACACCAATAGTCCTCAGAGATCCCTGACATTACTTTTCGAAGCAGACCTGCAGTGATCTTTTCCTCATCCATTGTTCAACTCAGTCCATGCGAGAGGCTTCTACCCGGGAAACAAGCCTCTTCTATCACAGGGGTTTGTCAAATCGCGTCACAGTCGGCACCGGGTCGGGCTCGACTTTTGACTTATCCATGCAATCGTCTCCGCCGCGGCCAGCCCAGCACAGCCATCGCCGTCTTACCCAGACCGGTCTGCCTGTGCGTTGCACCTGCCCGTGCCCTGGCAGGCGGGCGCAGACAGGTCGGCACATCGACCAAAAGACCCTCACCCTGCCCGCTCCCAGAGGGAGAGGGATTTGAGAGGAGCCCCGGATCGCACGCGAAGCGGACCTGAAACGAGTAGGGCTTATTCCCCGTGGCGCGCTGGAACCAGTCGTCGAAGTTCGGCATCGGGCGTTCGCCTCCAGATCGTGGCCTCACCATACCATCCGCCCGTGACAGATTAGGTCCAGCGTTTTGACGTAAAAGGTCCGCCGGCCATTGACTCCTTTTGTACGCTCTTGTACATTCCAATCCATGAAGCTCTCCATTAGCGAAGCGCGAAGGCGGCTGCCGGAGCTGGTCCGCCAGGTGCGGAAAGATGCGGGCGCGAAAGTCGAAATTACCGTCCGAGACGAAGTGGTCGCGGAGCTGCGCGCGGCTCTGCCGGAGCCTGAGCCCGGAGCGGCGGCGAAAAAGCTCCTCGACATCATGCGCCGCTTGCCGAAGCACAGGGGGCGAAAAACGGACATATCTGCACACGTTAAAGAACACCTCTACGGTTCCGCCGCTAAGAGCCGGTGATGGCGCTCCCATCCCGCCTTTTCTGCGACACTTCTTTCTTCTACGCCTGCTTCGACCAACGCGATGTCAACCACCAACGGGCCAAGGAGATCAGTGAAGATGCGGCTGCCGCTGGCTCCGGTCTTTATGTCACCTGGGATATCATCAGTGAAACATTGACGCTGCTCCGTTACCGCCGAACCTACCGCGAAGCGCTGACGTTTCTTACTGAAGTCAAGCCTCGTCTCCATATCATAAACTACGGCGAGACCGCGCGCGCAGAGGCAGAGCAAATTTTCCGCCGGT
>JACPAM010000334.1 GCA_016180805.1 Deltaproteobacteria bacterium
CCACAAATCGAGCCCCAACGCCGTTGATCCGCGAACCGTATAAAAGAGGGCGACGACCAGAAATAAGAGATTATTTTGCCACCCCGTCTCGTGGGAGTGGTAGGCGTGTGTGGCCAGCATTCGAAACTTGCCTCTGAGCTCCCCCTGCGGCAGGGCATTGTTGACCTCGTCAATGATGGCTGGCAGGCTACGCAGCCAATACCACTGGATCTTCAAAGTGGGAATCAAAAACAAGACAATCATAGCGGCGGCGATCCGGGTTTGAAGCCCGAGGGTGAGCCCGATCCCTCCGGCGACCATGAGAAAGACGCCGATAAAGCCGAAGAAGGTAGCCCCGAGTGGGAAGACCAATTTGGCGTTCTCGACCGCGTTCGGCCATCTGCGAACATTGCTGAGGCCGCTGTAGAGAAAGCGAAGGCCCAGGGTTATGCGCAGGATCGTTTCGACGGCGACCATTAAAAACGCATCATCCATGAAAATGTCCCTTCCGATTAAACTTTATTTCCGTTTTTGCGAGCCAAGACCAGCCGTGCGCGACAAAAATCCAAGAATTCCAAAGCCAACCATAATAAAAATTTCAGCGACGTTGCTGTTTAAGCTATAGACGCCGCCGGCGCTGGGGTGGGAACCCGGCGACTTTCTCGGATCGTGAGGCAGCATACCGTGGCGCCCAGGCACAGGAGCCCGGAGATCAAAAAAGCAGGGCGGTAGCTGCCGGTCAGGTCAAAGATTTTCCCGCCCGAGTAGGCGCTCACCGCCGAGCCGAGCTGGTGCGCAAGCGTGATGAAGCCGAATACGGTGCCGACATTTTCCTTCCCGAAGAAATCTCCGGTCATGGCGGAAGTCGGCGGGATCGTGGCTAACAGGCTCAACCCGATGAGGAGTGAGAACAGGTAAAGCCCCGAAAGGGTCTCAACGTAGAGGAGGAGAAAATAGGAGAGGCCGCGGACGAAATAGGTTAAGGCCAGAGGGTTTTTCCTCCCATAGCGATCTGCCAGGGTGCCGATCAGCAGAATGCCGACGATATTCACCCCGCCGGTAATGGCCAGGACTCGGGCAGCGGCCATCTTGGGATAGCCTAGGTCTAGGACGTGGGAGGCCAGATGAACGGTCACTGTCGTCACGGTGTAGCCGCACACAAAATAACTCCCCGCCAGTTGCCAAAAGGGAGTAGTTTTGAAAGCCTCGCTCCAGTGGCGGAGCCTTGGAAGAGTGTCCCGCCGGGCCTTGGGTTGACCGGGCCGGGGCCGGGCTTCTTCGGACTCCTTGGGCCGATCTCTTCCCAGGGCGAGAAGGATGGGCGGCACGGCAGTCAGAATCATCGGAGGGCCATGGAGAGGGGAGTCAGGGTGAGCTGCCCTAAAGACGCCCCCGTGTTGGCAATGGCCAAAGCGGTCGCTTTGCGCTCGGGGAACCAGCGAGAGATAAAGCCCACATGGGTTACGAAGGCGGTTCCGGAATTTCCGACACCCATGAGCCCGTAGAGCAGATAAAAGTGCCAAAGCGTAGAGGCGAAGTGGAGGAAGAACATCGAGGTGGCGCTGACCAGGACCGATCCAAGAATGACGAACTTGGCGCCGAACCGGTCTGACAATCGCCCGGCTAGGGGCTGGCTCATCCCGTAGGCGAGCAGGTTGATTGAAAAGGCGAGCGAGAGCGTGGCGCGATCGAATTGGAATTCCGCCAGGATGGGAATAAAGAAAATCCCGAATGTATGACGCAATCCGTAGCCGATGAAGAGAAGATAGAAGGACGTGGCGAGAATGAACCAGCCGTAGTAGATATTTCGACCGAAGATCTGTCGTGTGTCCTCGCCTGGCACGAATCGGAGCCCCTTAGATGGTTGGGGCTGTAACATGTTTTTCGTTTGAGAGCAACGGAGAGGATCTTTTCATGGAACTTTTTTGTTTTGTCGGAGTCTAACATAATTATCAGGGAAAAAACGACAGAAACGGCGCGCTTCGAGGAATCCGACGCGGACCTGATCAGAAGGGTCCGGGAAGGAGAACGCTCAGCGTTCAACCAACTGGTCGTCAAATACCGCAACCGGGTGATGGGGCTTGCCGTGCGGATGCTAGGGGATCGGGGGGAGGCGGAAGATGTGGCGCAGGACGTCTTTGTCAAGGCCTATCGCGGCCTTAGCGGATTTCAGGAGGAGGCGCTTTTTTCCACCTGGCTTTACCGCATAGCCGCCAATAGCTGCTTGAACCACCGGAAGCGAATCCGGCTTCAGCCAGCGGTATCCGCGGATGTGAGCGCGCTAGAGCTGCGTTTTCCGGACATGGCTTCCAATCCCCACGTTCTTTTGGAGGAGAAACAGCTAAAGCTCCTCATCGAAGAAGCGATTCAGGCGCTCCCGGAGGAGCAACGCATCGTCGTGATCCTGCGCGATATCGAGGGGCTTTCATACGAGGCCATCGCCGATGCGCTCGAGCAGGAGCTCGGGACGGTAAGATCAAGGCTCCACCGTGGCCGGATGGCGCTGCAGGAACGGCTGAAACGGCTCATGACGCCCGAGCCAAGAGGGAGTGTGAACGTATGAACTGCCAACAGACGCGCGCGCTGCTCTCGGAGTATCTCGACCAACGGTTAGCCTCGGAGCAGTCGACGGCCGTCGAAGAGCATGCCGCGTCGTGCCGGGACTGCCACGAGGAACTCGAGGCGCTACGGCGGACGGTGTCGTTGTTGGGCAGGCTCGATGAGATCGAACCGTCACCCGGCTTCGTGAGCGAGGTTGAGCGAAAAATCGAGAGAGGCCAATGGCTCAGCCGGCTAAAGGCTTGGTTCTTGGAACCCATAGTAATTAAAGTTCCCCTTGAGGTTACAGCTATAACAATTCTAAGTATCATAGCTTTTCAAATTATAAAATCTCCTCAAAGGGAGCCGGATGGAAAGCCCGCAGCGGGCCTTCGGGATCTGGCGAAGCGTGAGGAGCCGGAGCGCGTCGACCCCGCAAAGGATAAAAGCCAGCCCCAGCCAAGCTACCGCGCTGCCAAGCCGGCAAGTCCCGCGGCGCCAAAAGAGCAGCCGGCAGCGATTGCTCCCCTGGCGGAGAAAAAGGAGTCCGCAAGCGCCTTGAGGGAGGTGGCTCCCGAGGTCCCGATGAGCGACATTGTCGCGGACGATGTTCCGGCTTATCACGCGCGCGTCAAAGCGCTCGTGGCGGAGCTTGGCGGCAAGGTGCTGCGGGAGGAGGGCTCCGCCAATGAGGGTCTGCTTTTGACCGTGGAGGTGCCTCAGTCTTTCCAGCAAGCCTTTTGGAATCGCCTGGGCGGCCGAGCCGAGCCGAGGGCCAGGCGTGATGTTGCGGGCGAGAAGGTCGTGGGGGCGATTCAGCAGGAACAGAAAAGGGCTTCTGACGAATTGTCAGGGCGACGTTCCGAGCCCGAGCCCAAGGCGACTTTGCAGCTTCGCATCCTTCCCAAACGATAGCCGGAACTTTTTCCTCCAGCCGCGGTCTAAGCGGTGAGTAAAGCTCATCTTGGGCAGGAGGAAACAATGAAGAAAATTGCCATCTGGCCGGTCGTTTTGCTGGCTCTGGTCTTCATCCTGAAGCGAGATCATCCCCTCGAGGCCAGATCCGACGTTCACCAGGGGATCTCAACGGTTACCCAAGGCCAGCAGAAGGGCGTCTCCTTGACCGTCTACAACCAGGACCTGGGACTGGTGAAGGACAGGCGAGAGGTCCGCCTGGGCACCGGGGTGCGCGAGATACGGTTCATGGACGTGGCCGCCAGGATCAACCCGACAACCCGACTCGCAGGCTGTCCGCATCCTGGAGCAGAACTACGAATACGATCTGCTCAACCCGCAAAAACTCCTGGACAAATACGTGGGAAAGAAGGTCAAGATCTTGGACAAAAACTACTACACGGGACAGGAGAGAGTCGTGGAGGCGACGCTGCTCAGCACTACCGGCGGCCCCATCTACGAGGTCGACGGTACTATCCATCTGGGCCACCCGGGGCGAGTTATACTGCCCGAAATACCCGAGAATCTGATCGCGAAGCCGACGCTCGTCTGGCTCCTGCAAAATCGTCTCTCCCGCGGGCAAACGATCGAGGCGTCCTATCTGACGGGTGGAATGTCGTGGCGGGCCGATTACGTTTTTGTTCTGATTACGTTTTTGTTCTGAATTCACGGGACAACGGGGGAGACCTTTCGGGTTGGGTTACCGTCGACAATAAGAGCGGCGCGAGTTACAAAGACGCCACGCTGAAGCTCGTCGCCGGCGATATTCACCGAGCGGCAGGCCGAAGGGAGCTGCACGGCGTCATGGAGCGGGCGGCAAAATCCGCCGTTAGCCAGGACCAAATTAGAGAGTTCACGCAGGAAGGCTTCTTCGAGTACCATCTCTACACGTTGCAAGGCGAGAGCACGATCAAGGACAATCAGACCAAGCAGCTCAATCTCCTGAGCGCCGCCGATATCCCGGTGAAGAAGCAGTTCATCTTTTACGGCGCGCAGAATTATTATCGAAACCG
>JACPAM010000285.1 GCA_016180805.1 Deltaproteobacteria bacterium
GAACTCTTTCACGGTGCGGATGACGTTGACGGCGCTACCGTAACCGGTATCGGCGTCGGCAATGACCGGAAGGGAGGTTGCGCGGACGATCTCTTTGACTCTTTGCAGGACTTCTGTGAACGAGAGCAGCCCCAGGTCCGGAAAACCCATGCTCCTGGCGATTCCCCCGCCGGTCGCGTAGACGAGTCGAAAGCCGGCTTTTTCAATGAGCCTCGCTCCCATCCCGTCGTAGGCCCCCGGAGCGAGCAGGATCTCCTTTCCGGCTAACAGCGCGCGCAGTTGGCTTCGGACCTCGGCTATCGGGCATCCCTCGAAAGAGCTCGAATAAAACAACTCTACCAGAAAACTGCCGGATTAACCAATATCCGAAAATCGCCGTTTGTTTGTTGACCGGGCGAACGGAAAAAGCGTATTGTGGCGTTTCCGAGACGGCACGGGTGTTAGGGCCGGTGGAAAATAGGAAGGGGCCGCGGCGGCCCCTTTGGAGTTGTGGTTGCGGGGGGTGGATTTGAACCACCGACCTCAAGGTTATGAGCCTTGCGAGCTACCAGACTGCTCCACCCCGCGGCAAAGCGTATCCATCTTCTTACCTAGAGTTGGGAGCAGAGTCAAGTTTAACCCCCCTGCAACGCAGTCTCCTTTCATTGCAAAATGCACAGTGCAAAATGAAAAATGGAGAATTGGGTTCAGGGGTCCAAGTGCAGTCGTGGGTTCCGAATTTTGACTTTTGCAATTTTCAATTTGCATTTTTCATTAAAGACTAATGAAGCAGCAACGGAGAAATCCCTTTTTGACCGTGGATGTCATCATCGAGGTGGAGGACCGGGGCATCGTCTTGATAGAAAGGAAAAATCCCCCGCACCGTTGGGCTCTGCCGGGTGGTTTTGTGGACTACGGCGAGAGTCTGGAGGAGGCGGCCGCAAGAGAAGCCAAGGAAGAGACTTCGTTGGATGTAAAGCTTGCGGAGCAGTTCCATACCTACTCCGACCCGAGCCGCGATCCGCGCCACCACACGGTTTCAACGGTTTATATCGCCAAGGCAAGTGGAGAACCGAGAGGGGCCGATGATGCCAGAAAGGCCCTTGTTTTTCGAGAAGACAACCTCCCCACACCGCTTGTCTTCGATCACCCGCACATCTTGAAAGACTATTTCCTGTACAAAAAAACCGGCCTTCGCCCTGCCATTGAAATATAATCTCGGCCAGCGGTCCGATTCTCCCCCCCAAATTGGGGATAGGGGGGCCGGTCTGCGTGCGGACACGCACAGGCAGGCCAGTTCGCTTTCTCTGATGGGCGCTAGAGGCTCTCTAAGACTGCGGGTCGGGAGATTTTTCAGTCCTCATTGGTTGGGCCCCAAAAGGAGATTCCTATCATTTATCTTTTATCTTTGCAGACCGATTTGTTTAAAGAACCCCGAGTCTTCCAGGCCCTTAACCAAACTCATGTCGACGAAGTCGTCAGGATTGGCCCCTTTGGCTTTGGGATGAATACTCTGTTTTAGCGTCTCAACAATCCCTTCCCGGGTGGGATAGGGAGGCCGGACGATGTAGTCCAACCCATACTGATAGGTGGTTTCGATGATCTCGTCGTCTTGATCCCTGGTGTACCTTTGGATCACCTTCTTAGCGAATGGTTTGTCTGTGATCATCCTCTGGATCCCTTCCGAGTATCCCTTAAGAAAACCGAGGGCAATTCCTCGGTTCGCGCGGATATACGAGCGTGTCGACGCGATACTGAGGTGCGGGAAAGCCACCCCCGCCTTGGCGACGTCGATCAAGACATTGGCACCGGCCTTTCTCGCTCGAAGGTTTGTCGGCGACGAGAAGGGCGCGGCGACAATGAGGCGTTTGGAAATCGCAGCCGCAAGCTCGGGCATGCCGCCGACCTGGAGAAGGGTAACATCCTTATCGGGCTGGAGACCGTGCTTTTGGAGCACGTACCGCATGGTGAAGTCTGACGAGGATCCAAAACGTGTCACCCCGACTGTCTTCCCCCTAAGTTCCTCGATCGATTTGATTTCAGGCGTTGCCATCAGATAAAAGGCCGGCGTATTGGCCGCGCCTCCGATAAAGACTAGATCCGCTCCGCCCAGGTTGGCGTTCACCAAAGGCGCCCCCCCGGCCAAACTAATTTGGGAATCGCCGGCAAGCATGACCCGGATTACCTGAGGTGCGGTGGGGATGTAAACTAGGGTAACCTCAACGCCGTACTTGGAAAATATGTTCGCCTCGGCGGCGACCCACAAAGCGGTAACGACGCCGCTGATAGCTGGGTAAATCACGTTCAGTTTGGTCGGGCCCTGAGCCCACGCGGGCCCTGCCGCCAAGAAACACAGCAAGAACACATAACCTAGCAACCGAACCCTTTTCATGGCTTCCCCCTTTGAACCAGAATTACTCCTGCCCGGCAAGTTATGTCAACCGCATTCCAGGGGCAGATGCCCAGGCGAGACCTGGCTACTCCATAGCGATCTAGCTTCTTCAACCAGGGGTACGGAGCCAGTTCGCTTTCTCTGATAGCTGGTAGAGGTTCTCGAATGCGCGCTGGCACAGCGTCGCCGGGGGCAATTTTGGTTCTCGGTGGCTAAATCTAAAAAGCTACTTCCTATCATTTTCCATTGCGCTTGTAGTCGTGAGTCATCGTGCGGCAGCGCTCCATAAGCACTCCTGCTTAAGCCACCAGTCGGCGATCTCAGCCTGGGTAGCATACCATACGTTCGGAAATTGCTTCGTATAGGCCAGAAAGTCGTCGATGGCCTTCGCCCGGCTGGGCCTCCCAGATAAATAGGCATGGATAGTCAGTCCCATTATCTTGGCGTTATTAGCCCCATCCTCATAGCTGAGGTCAAACTCCCTCTTCAACTGGGCGGCTACCTCACGGGGAATGCCATATTTGGCAATCATCGGTGTCCCCAGACGATCCTCTCTCATCCCTCCCCTAGGGATACCGAATAACTGCACATCCACGTCCCGGCGAGGTATTTCCAGCAAGGAACTGCCATCTTCCCATTGTAGAAGGTAGGGTAACTCATCATTCTTTTCAGTACTGTCATAGCGGAACCCGTATTTCTTGACAAAATCCATGGTCCTGTGGCTCGGATCGCACGAACGGTACCCCACCGGCCGCTCCCCATAGAGCTTCTGGAAGGCATCAACCATTCTCACAAAAACCGTATCCTCCTGCTCGGCGGTCATGCGGTCGAGAATCTCGTGGTGGTAGCCGTGCGCAGCAGCCTCGTGTCCACTGGCTTTGATCTGTATACAAGGCTCAGGGTAGTTCTCCAGCACTGCCCCACATATGAAAAAGGAGGCTCTAATCTGGTGCTTTGCCAGTATATCCAAAATCCGCCAGACTCCCCGCCGCACGTCATACTGTCGCTCGTAGAAATCCAGATAGTCAAGATGGTTCTCGGAGAGAAATGAAATGTCCTCTGCCGCTTCGAGAATTACGGATAGGGCCACAGCTATTCTGCTATCGTGGGGCAATTTAACTTTGCCCTCGGGCCATTTCTCGGTAAACATGAGACCTCCTTTCCTACACCCAGTTTCGATTCTGCGCCCACCAGGCAGCCACATCCCCACACCGCGCAAACCAGGTGCCGTCCAATTGTTTTACCCTTGTCACCAACTGCTCGAGAACAGATAATTCCACAGGTGCGCCCACGAAAAAGGGATGCAGGCATAAGATGAACATGGAACATTGTTTGTGCGCTTCTTCATAGAGGACGTCCAGTTCATCTTCCCATACAGAGAGAACGCTGGCTGCGGAGAAAGTGGGAAAGGGACCACCCCAGTAATTCATGTCATCGCAGGCCCCACCAAAGGGAATCTCCACCAGAGAGCCTCCGTCAACCTCCATAATATAGGGAATCTCATCGTTCCTTAAGCTGCTATCCCAGACAAAACCAAGCTCAGTTAGGAGTGGCAAGGTGTGAAAAGAAGGCCGGGATTGTGGGGTACGCCACCCCAGCGGCCTATGACCGACTACCTCCTCCAGGGCAGATACTGCCTTCTGTATACTTTGGCGCTCCTCGGCCTCAGACAAGTGCCAGGGAGGGTCGTAGCGATAGCCCAAGGCCGCTACCTCATGCCCCGCTTGAGCAATAGCAGAAATAGTCTTTGGGTACGCCTCCGCCGTGACCCCGGGAATGTTGAATGTGGCTTTTACCCCCAACTTGTCAAGGGATTCGAGAATATGCCATACCCCTCTCCTGGGGCCATAGTCAAACGCCGTACCCATTAATTTCGAAACGCGGACTGCTTCACTGCCATAACAATCGAAGGTGAGAAGAACCGCCAGCCTGTCATTCTTGGGCCATTGAACCGAACTCCGCCTTGGAAGTACCGCACGACCAGGAAGATCACCAAGTGGTTTACACCCCATTGCCGTAGACCTCCTCAATCTATTAACAGTACATTACCCGATAGCAGCACGTGCTTCTAGCAGTATTCTTTTGAGATCTCAATGGCATAAAAGAGATCACGTTTGATCCTTCCTATAGCCAGCTAATTTAAGAGTCTCTTACCCCAATCTGGGGCCAACGTCCATGCCGGCACGAAAACCTGTCGGCGAGTTGAGATAACAGCCCGTTATCGGATACTGTCCGGCTCAATAAGCGAGGCGCGGGCTTGAAAATCTTTTAGGAGAGCACGAACCTCTTCATCAGGCTCAGAAGCGCGTAGGGGGGTCGCGGTAGGTTGCGCTTTTTTCCGCCTGTGGAATTTCGGTCCGGGGTGCGACCATGTTTGCGAGCTTGATTCCCACCACCACGATCGCCACCAGGGCCAGGCCGATGAGATCGGTTTTCCATCCGGGATAGATCAGCGTGAGAGATCCCAGGCCAAGGAGGATCCGCTGCCACCAAAAAACCGAACCAAACAAATAGCCCGACATGGATCCGGCGAGCGCGATAGTCCCGATCACTGCCGTCACCGCCGCAAGCAGGACTTCCCCGGTGGAGCCGTGCAACAGCAGCGGCGGCTGGTAGACGAAGATGAAAGGCACAATGTACCCTACGATTCCCAGCCTGCTTGCCTCCCACCCGGTCTTCCAGTAATCAGCCTTGGCAATGACCGCCGCTGCGTAAGCGGCTAAGGCCACTGGCGGGGTAACCAAGGACATACAGCCGAAGTAAAAAATAAACAGGTGGGCGGCCAAAGGTTCCACCCCCATCTTTGTGATGGCCGGAGCCACAAACATCGCGAGGACGATGTAGACTAACAGGGTCGATGCGCCCATCCCCATGATAATCGAAGCGATGGCGGTCAAGATAAGCAGAAGCCACAGTTGGCCACCGGAAGCCTCGATGAGACCGGAGGATAACGTCATCCCGAGGCCGGTGAGCGAAACGGAGGCCATAATGATGCCGATGACGCCGGCCGCTGGTCCCAGATCCGCGAAGGCGAGCGCTCCCTGCTCGAGCCCGCTCTTTATTTTGGGCAGGGTAAGCCTGGTTTCTTTGCGCAGATAGCTGACCGCGACCAGAACCAATAGCGAGTAAAGGCCCGACTTGGCTACGTTGTATCCGAGATAACCGATGAAAAAGAGCAGGACGACGATGGGGATAAGGAAAAACCAGCCTTCCTTTAGAGTCGCAAAAAACCCGGGGATCTCCTCTTTATCCAAACCGCGCAACCCCGTCTTCGCGGCCTCGAAGTCCAGCATGAAATAAAGGGCCACATAGTAGAGGAGGGCGGGGAGAAACGCCGCGACCGCCACCGACCAGTAAGGAACTCCTAAAATCTCCGCCATCAAAAAAGCAGCGGCGCCCATCACAGGCGGCATGATTTGCCCACCATTGGAAGCGGCCGCCTCGACTCCTCCGGCGAACGGGGCACGATATCCGAGGCCTTTCATCATGTTGATTGTGATCGGACCGTCCACGACGACGTTGGCGACAGCGCTTCCGGAGACAGTGCCGAAAAGGCTGGACGCAAAGACGCATACTTTGGCTGGACCGCCGCGATATTGCCCGACCAGCGAGATGCCGAGCTTGAGAAAAAACTCGCCCGCCCCCGAAACCTGGATGAACTGGCCAAGAATGACATAGGTGGCCACGACAACAGAAAAAATCTCCATGGCCAGGCCAAAAAGAGCGCCATCAGAGGTGTAGAAGTGGCCGATCATGCGCGGGTAAGAGTAGCCCCTGGTAAAGAGGAAGCCGGGGAAGTAGTTGCCAAACAGGACGTAAAAAATGAAAAAGGCGCCGAGGATCGCGACCGCGGCGCCCACGGTGCGCCGCGCTGCCTCCAGCGTCGTGAGGAGCATGATCCCGCCCAGGACGAGAATAAGAGGTGTGGGCTGGCCGTAGAAGCGCGTTACTGGCTCCCAGTTCAAAAAGATATAGAAGGAGCTGAAGGCACCGCCAGCGACCAAGAGAGCATCATACCACGGCAAGCGATCTCGCGGCGCCTTTTTCGTGGCCGGGACCAGCAGAAACACGAGCGTGAGGACCATTGTGTAGACGAGAGCCCGGTGCGCCCCATAAAGTTCAATGCCGAGGTTAAAAAAGAGGTCGCTCACGTAGAGCAGGATGTAACCGCCCATGGCCAGAGCCAGGGAGGAGACGAGCTTCCCCATCAAGCCCGAATAGCGGCGGCTTCTGCCCGCAGCCAGGGCTTCGCCGGTTCGGTCTAGAAGTTCGGTTGCTTCCATCGGGTTTCTTACTTGCGGCGCTTGGCGATCAACTCCTGGTTTCGCTTCTCGGCCTCAGCCGTCCATAGTCCTTTTTCCTTGTAATAGCTGATTGCCCCGGGATGGAACGGTGTAGCGTGAATGCGGATGCCGTTTTGCGCCGTCCATTCCGGCAAGACGGAATGAGATCCTTTGTATTCATCGTAGTGGCTGAAAACGGTTCTCAGAATAGCCGCCACCACGTCGGGGCTAAGCGTCTCCCGGACTGCCATCCCGCAGCCTTGGAACATGCTGGGGGTATCCTGAGCGGCAAAAGCCATTCCCTTTTTCCAGATGCCCGCCATGAGCGCCGGCTCGATCTTGTTCACTTTATCGGCAACGTCTTTGGGAACCGCCACCGCGTAGAGTTGTCTGGATCTGTTGGCCTCAAGCACCGGTGCCACCATGGGGAGATAAAGCAAGGCGTCTGCTCTACCCTCCACGAGGCCCCGCGCGGCCTCCACGACATTGGGAAAGGTGACCACTTCGACCTGCCCGGTTAGGCCCGCGGATGAAAGAAGCGCCGGGACCCCTCGTTCATAGAGGCTTTGGCCCACGATCCTGCCATAGAGACGTTTCCCTTTCAGGTCGTAAACGGTCTTGATGCTTGGGTCATTGGTCATCAGGGCCCACGGGACGATGTGGCCATCGGCGAAACTTAAGATCGGTTGCGGTCCCATCTTTTGGTAACCCGCAAGCCCGTAATAGGCGTCGTTCATGTCCGGGTAGGCGCAATGGATGCCAAAGTCTACTTCCTGCCTTCCCATCAGCGGGACCCAGCGGGTCGCAGCGCCGCTGGTCTCAATAGCCACTTTGAGGTTCAGATATTTTTTTAGGATATTGGCGAAGGCCCCGCCCACGATATAGCTGGTCGTGCCTTCGGCTGCCGTAGCGAAGGAGACGATCTGCGGGAGCTTAGGGGCCGGACTTGAGGCTGCCCATATCGACGGATTTAGGTTATGCAGGTTCCCGGTGAAAAGCAGGGCGGCGAGCGCGACTACGAGCCACGTGAATGAGGAGTATTTTTTCATATTTGCCTCCTGTGAATGAAATTTAAGCCTCAACCAATTTTTTCGATAGCTTTCTTGATCCGCTCACAGCCTCGCTCTACGTCTTCCAGGGAGGCCGCATAGGTAAAGCGGATGTTTTCCTTGGACCCGAAGTCCTCCCCTGGGACCCCGGCCACGCGGGCTTCCTCCAAGAGGTAGTCAGCCAGGTCGCACGCCGACTCGAGCTTCTTCCCGTTCGCTTTTTTCCCCAGCAGGGGCCGAATGTTGGGGAACACGTAAAACGCTCCTTGAGGATTGAAGCAGGTGAGGCCGGGAATCGAGTTGAGCCGCTTGACGATAACGTCCCTCCGGCGCCTGAATTGGGCGACCATCGTTTCGACTTCGTCCTGGGAACCGCGGATTGCCTCGAGCGCTGCCGCCTGAGCGATAGAGGTCGGGTTGGAAGTGCTCTGGCTCTGAATTTTCGCTGCGGCAGAGATCGCTGGGGCAGGTCCGAGCGCGTAGCCGATTCTCCAGCCTGTCATCGCGTAGGTTTTGGACACGCCGTTAAAGATGACCGTCCGGTCGCGGAGACTCGGGTTTGCGGTGACGAGATTTTCGAATCGAAAGCCATCGTAGACGATTTTCTCGTAGATGTCGTCGGAGATGATCAGGCAGTTATGCCCCTCCAGGATGCTGGCGAGAGCCTCGAGATCTCCTTTGCTGTAAGCAGCTCCGGTCGGGTTGCACGGGCTGTTCAGGACAAAGGCGCGCGTGCGGGGAGTCAGCGCATCCTTTAGCTGGTCTGAGGTGATACGGAAGCCGTTCTCTTCTCTCGTGGCAACGATCTTGGGGACGCCTCCGGCCAAAAGGACCATGTCCGAGTAGCTGACCCAGTACGGGGATGGGATGATGACTTCGTCTGCGTTGTCGAGAAGCGCCTGGAAGACGTTGTAGAGGGCGTGCTTGGCCCCGCAGCTTACCAGGACCTCGTCCTTGTCATAGTTGAGACCGAATTCGCGCCGGTACTTCTCCGCGATGGCTTCTCGCAAGGGCTCGATGCCGCGGACCTCGGTGTACTTCGTCATCCCTTTCTTTAGGGCTCCGATAGCAGCCTGCTTGATTCGCTCCGGGGTGTCGAAATCGGGCTCGCCGGCCGAGAAGTTGATGAGGTCCACTCCCTGGGCAGAAAGCTTTTGCGCTTTGGCGGCGATCGCCAGGGTTACCGCGGGCTTGATGAGTTTCGTCCTGTCGCTTAGCTTCATAAAATTTTCGACCTGCCTGGTCGAACCTTGAATTTGTCCCTGAGGCTCCTGAGCACGTTTTTCGGCACGAAGGCGGAGACGTCACCTCCGAGGCCCACGACTTCCTTGACCAACCTGGAGCTGATGTAGAAGTAAGATTCTCCCGTCATCATAAACAGCGTCTCGATGTTGGGCTTGAGCTCGCGGTTCATCATCGCCATCTGGAACTCATATTCGAAGTCCGAGATGGCTCTGAGGCCTCGGATGATGACCTGTGCTCCCACTCTCTCGGCATAGTGCACCAGGAGCCCCTCGAAGCTGTCCACTTGAACTCGCCTGCCCACGTCCTTGAAGACTTCCCGGATCATCTCAATGCGCTCCTCGGTGGTGAAAAGGGAGCTATCCTTGGCGGGGTTGATGGCGATCGCCACGATGACCCGGTCGAAGACGCGCAGCGTGCGCTCGACGAGGTCGATGTGGCCGTTGGTGATCGGATCGAACGAGCCCGGATACACGGCTATATTAGTTCCCGCCATTTCCTAGATCTCCCCGTCTTTAGAAGCTTCCTCGCGGCTTAAGCCGAAAAAAGAGAGCAGAGTCCCACCGTAGCGACGCTGGTCGACAAGGCTGAGTGGACCATATTGCGCTGCCACTTCTTCTCTCGCGCTGTGCTCGACAATGACTCTCCCACGAGCCCGCAGGATCCCCCCTTGAGCGATGGCTCTCAGTGTGGGTTCAACAAGACCCCGCTCGTAGGGCGGGTCCAAAAAGATAAGATCAAAAGTCTCGCCCTTCCGCGACAGAAGACGAATCGATCGCAGCACCGGAGCCTGCCATAGCTTTGCCCGTTCTGAAAGTCCAAGCGCTTGGAGGTTTTGATGGATCGCCTTTCTTGCCTCGCGGGATGTGTCGATGAGCCTACCCTCCGCAGCCCCCCGACTCAAGGCCTCAAGGGTGAGACTTCCCGTACCCGCGAAGAGATCCAGGACTCTATATCCTGAGAGGTCGTTGGGGAGAATATTGAAAAGCGCCTCCTTGACCCGGTCGGCGGTGGGTCGAAGGGCGCGCCCCTTGGGGGCCTTGATCCGGCGCCCTTTAGCCTGTCCACTAATCACGCGCATGTAACTTTTCAGCAATCAGTTATCAGCCCTCAGCCGGACTATCTCCCGGCTGAAAGCTGGAAGCTGATGGCTATTCCTATATCTGCAAGCCGATCTTGCCAAACTGTTTGCCTTCCTCCAACCGGCGATGGGCCTGAGCTACCTCTTTGAGCGGGAAGAGCTGATCAATAATGGGCCGGACCTGCGATGTGCGCATGAAGTTCAGGATCTGGCGGAATTCTTCCCGGCTCCCGAGAGTTGAACCAAAAATCTTGAGATGGTTCCAAAAGATACGCGGGATATGGGTCGGCGGGTTAGCTCCGGCGGTTGCCCCGCAAGTTACCAGGCGACCTCCCTTGGTCAGGGACGCGAGGCTCTTTGCCCAGCTCTCTCCTCCCACGGAGTCCACCACTACGTCCACGCCCCGCTTTCCGGTCAGTGCCCTGACCTCCCTGGCAAAATCGCTCTTTAAATAGTTGATGCCGTGGTCGGCTCCCCAGTTTTTTGCCATCTCCAATTTCTCATCACTGCTTGAAGTGACCATAACATGGGTGCCCATGTGTTTGGCCACTTGGAGCGCCGCGCTGGCCACGCCTCCACCGATCCCTAAGATGAGCACATGCTCACCCGGCTTAATCTCGGCATTCGTCACCAGCATCCTCCACACCGTAAGAAAAACCAGCGGGAAAGCGGCGGCCTCCTCAAACGATAGCCCCGGGGGGATCGAGAAGCAGTTTTTTGCCGGGAGCTTCACATACTCGGCATAAGTTCCCTCCAGCCTCTCTCCCAGGGCACGCAGGTGAAGGCACATGAAATCCCGGTCCGTCATGCACAAGTCGCACCGGCCGCAGCCGGTTGGCGGGTAAAGACAGACCGCGTCATCCCTCTTCACGTTGTTCACCTGCTCGCCGACCTCCACAACGATGCCCGCTCCATCGGCTCCCAGGATGTGGGGGAGGGAGATCTCAATGCCCGTTAGACCGCGACGGTTCCAGATGTCGATATGGTTAAGAGCCGCAGCCTTGAGCTGGACGATGACATCGGTAGCCTCGGTGAGCTTCGGGTCCTCGACTTCCTCGTATCGGAGCTTATCAACCCCTCCATGCTCGTGGATCCGGACCGCCTTCAAGGATTCCTCCTGAAGATTTTCTTCTCGTTAGCAGGATATGTCGGGAGAGTCAATTAACTTTTGTGTAGGGCGAGTAGTGAGCCGTGAGCAGTGAAAGATAGTTTATGCGGAGAACGAGGTCCCGCAACCGCAAGTGCTTTTCACATTGGGGTTATTGAATTTGAATCCGGCGCCTTGAAGCCCGCTTACGTAATCGATAACCGTTCCCTTTAGATAGGGGGCGCTTGCCTGATCCAGATAGACTTTGATCCCGTCCAAGTGCACAACCATATCGTCGGGCCTCTCTTGCAGCGCGAAGTCGAGGTGATAGGTGTAGCCGGAGCAGCCGCTGCTGACCACCGCAACGCGCAATCCATATCCGTCCATATTCTCCCTGGCCAGGATGTCCTTCACCTGTTGGATGGCCTTTTCCGTGAGCCTCACGACGGGCTCGCCCGTTTCCAGGGTCTTGTCACGATCGGCTGAAGGGATGTGGGTCGTCATCTATACATCCTCCTTGCCCATAACATCTTAAACTATATCCTCGGAGTACTCCGAAATCAAGCTGCCGTAGGACCAGAGGTCAGGTTCGCGAATCGAACAGCGACTGCACGAACAGCTCCGGAGTGAAAGGCTGCAGATCTTCGATCTCCTCGCCGACGCCGATATACTGGACCGGGATCCCAAGCTCTTCCTGAATGCCGATGATGATGCCGCCTTTGGCCGTGCCGTCCAGCTTGGTGAGAACGATGCCCGTGACGTCGAGAGCCTCTTTGAAAATTCGCGCTTGCTGGAGCGCGTTTTGCCCGGTGGTGGCATCGAGAACCAGCAGCGTTTCATGCGGCGCTCCGGGCTGCTCTCTGGCAATGACCCGGCGGATCTTTTTCAGCTCTTCGACCAGGTGGACCTTCGTGTGCAGTCTGCCTGCGGTATCGATCAAAACGACGTCGGCCTTGCGCTTGCTCGCTGCATGGATGCTATCGAAGGCGACGGCCGAGGGATCCGCGCCGGCTTGGTGCTTGATCACCTCGACCCCGATTTTCGTTCCCCAGGCCTCGAGCTGCCGTCGCTTTGGGATCGGGTGGCCGCAAGATGCTGAGGATTTCCTGTTTGAGCGAGGTGGACGGAGCCAGCCCTGTCCAGGATTGCCGCCGCACAGATTCCACCAGCCTATCGGTGGCCTTGACGCCCACGTCGGCCGAAAGCAAAACCTCCTCCAGCGCGGCGATGGTCTCTTCAGGCGACTGACCGCCCTCAAAGATTCCCTCGATCTTCTGCGCCCAATTCTCTCGCGTCTTGGCAAGACCCTTTCTCAGGCGCTGAAAAAAGGAATCCTTTTCCATGAATAATTTTTGATTTTAGATTGCTAAAGATTTCTTACCACTTGCGAGCGAACGTGACAATGGATTCAATCCAAAATCGGCCAGCGAGAATCTAAAATGGAGGGGTGGTCGAGGGGCTGACGGTCTAGTTCATCCTTACGGAGACAACCTTGGAAATCCCCGGCTCTTCCATCGTGATGCCGTAGAGGACCTGAGCCGATTGCATCGTCCGTTTATTGTGGGTGACCAGGATGAACTGCGAGGCTTGGCTCATCTCCCGGACGAGTTCGTTGAAACGGTCGATGTTGGCATCGTCCAGAGGCGCATCGACCTCGTCCAAGAAACAGAACGGGCTGGGCTTGGTCAGGAAGATGGCGACGAGCAGGCTCACGGCCGTCAGGGCCTTTTCTCCTCCGGAGAGCAGGCTGATCGATTGCAGCTTCTTTCCCGGCGGCTGGGCGACGATGTCGACGCCGGTCTCCAGGTAATCGTTCTCGTCGGTCAGAACCAGACGCGCCTTGCCGCCCTGGAAAAGCCGCGGAAAGATCTGCTGGAATTTCTCGCTGATCTCTTCGAAGCTCTCCTTAAAGCGGACGCGACAGATCCGATTCAGCTTGATGATGGTGTGCTGGAGGTCGGCAATCGATTTTTCCAGGTCTTGCTTCTGTTGGGTCAGAAACTGGTAGCGACTGTTGAGCTCTTCGAATTCGCCGATCGCCGCCAGATTGACCTCGCCGATCCGCTCGAGCCGGCCCCGCAACTCTTCGATCTCTTTGCCAAGGTCGTCGCGGGAAATCGGTTCGGCGTGCCCCTCCTGGCTGACTTCCCTCAAGTCCACGCCGTATTTTTCTCTGACGCTCTCGAAGAGATGCTGCAGGTTGAGCTTCTTTTCTGAGAGGTGGAGCAGGAGGCTCGCCTTCTCTTCCTGGCAAGCGCCGCATTGGGGCCGCAGCTCTTTGATTGTCTCTTCGGTCTCGGTCAAGCGCCGCGAGATCTCCCGGTAGTTCTGCCGCTCCGCGTGCAATGCCTGCTCGAGGTCTTGGACAGCTTTCCGCTCTTGTTCGAGCCATCCTTCAGTCTGTTGAATGACCCGCTCGAACTCAACTCTTTTTGCCTCGATTTCCGCCAGGGTCCGCTCCCGGCTTTCCGCCTGGGAGAGCAGCTCCTGCTGAAGTCGCAGGCGGTTATCCAGATTCGTCTGGGCATTCTCTTTTCTTTCGCCCAAAGCCGCGCCGCGGATTCTCGACTCCGTGACTTGTGCCTCCAGAGATTCCGCCTCCTTCTCGAGACCGGGCAGCGCCCCCTGGGTTTCGGCTACCGCGATTTCTCGCCCGACCTTCTCCTGGAGCTTCCCTTCGATGCCCGTGCGGAGCTGCTCGAGGTCGAGGTTCAACCCTTGCAGATTCGCTTTCAGGTCTGCTTCGGTTGCCGCCAGGGAAACGAGGGTTTCCTCCAGCCGTTGGACCTCCAGATCGGCTTGATCCCGATCATGCTCCAGACTCATTCGCTCCAGCGCCAGGCGGTGACTCTCCGCGATCAAGGCTGCCTTGCGCTCTTCCGCGCGCTCGATTTCGGCTTTCAGGGCTCCGAGCTCGCTCTCCTCTCGTGAAAGCTCGCCCTCAAGCTGCGAGATCAGACCCCTAAGCTCTCGGATGCGCCGCTTCTGGGAGATCAGGTTGCCTTCCAGGCTTTCGGAGCTTCCGCCGGTGACGACACCCATGGGATCGATGACTTCTCCTTCGGGGGTGACGAGCGTGTTGATGAAGCCGTTGCGATTCCACAGCTCCAGCCCGGCTCGCAGGTTCCCGACGATCACGACATCACCGAGCAGGTATTCGGCGATCTCCCGGTACCCATCCTTGACCGCAACCCGGTCGAGCAGAGCGGCGATGGCCTCCGGGGCCGTTACCGGAAGCGACCGGGGTACCCGCGGAGAGAGCTGCCTGGGGATGAAGCTGCCGCGACCGGACGATTGGCGCTTTAAGTATTCGATGGCCTCAAGCCCCTCTTCGTGGCCGCGCACGATCACGCATTGGAGCCGGTCCCCTAGAACCGCCGCCAAGGCTTTCTCGAGATCTTCGGGAGCCTCGATCACCTCGGCGACAAGACCATAGATCCCGTCGAACCCGGTGTCCGCCTGCCGCTTGAGCATGATCGCCCGCACCCCTTCGTGGTAGCCTTCGTAGCTTCTCTGCAGCTCCTCCAGAGTGTTAAGTTGCGAGCGGGCCTCCTGGAGCCGTTCTTTCAAGGCCTCGATCTTCTGTTCCTGGTTGTCCTTTTTTTGGACCTCCTGCCGGATGGTGGCGGCAATCGCTTCGATGTCCTTCTCAACTTCACCGGCGCGCCCGCGGGCCGAGTTCAGGGCGGCATTTTTCCCCCCGCGCTTTTCTTGCCAGCTTGCCAGCGACTCCGCGCTCTGGGCGCTGCCCGTTCGGGCCTTAGAGTGCTCGTTTTCGATCGCGGCGCGCTGGCGCTCTTTTGCGGTGAGCTCGTTGTTGCGCTGGGCGATTTCGTTGATGGTATCGATCAGAGCTTCCTTTTCCTGCTCCAGCGCGGCACGGAGGTCCCGAATCCTGACCTTGATTTCCTCCAGCGCTTTCTCTTTGTCGCGCAGAAAAGCTTCCTCGAATAGGGAAAGCTGGATAAATTTGTCCTGGGCCTGCTTTAACCCTTCGATTTCCTCCGACGCCGCCGCAAGCTTGCCCCGCACCTGGGCGAGCTCGCTACGGGTTTGTCGCTCGGATTCGTCAAGACGCCCCTGGTCCTTACGGTAAAAATCGACCCGCTGCTCTTCCCCTTGCATCTGGACCTTGCGCTGGTAAAGGCTCTCCTGCTTGGCGCTGATTTCTCGTTCCGCCTCGAGCAGGGAAAGCCGAGTAGCTTCGCTCTCCGCTTCCTTGGCGTGAAGGGTCGCAACGAGCTGGGCGGCGCGGTCCTCGGCCGCCGCGAGCTTTTCCTCGTGCGCGGCGATGTCTTGCTCGAGATCGCCTCGCTGCAGGCCCGCCCAGATGAGGTCTTTTTCCTTCAGCTCTTGCCTCAGGGCCCGGTAACGCTCGGCTTTCTTGGCCTGAAGCTCCAGGCTGCGAATCTGGCGCTCGATCTCGCGGACGATGTCGCTCAACCGCAGCAGGTTTTGCTGCGTCCGCTCGAGCTTCCGTTCGGCGACAAGCTTGCGGCTCTTGTATTTGCTGGTTCCGGCGGCCTCCTCAATGAGCGCCCGCCGCTCCTCGGGCTTGGCGTTGACTATCTCTTCGACGCGCCCTTGCTCGACGATCGAGTAGGCCTTGCTTCCCGTGCCCGTGCCCAGAAACAGTTCGATGATGTCCTTGAGTCGGGATGGAACCTTATTGATTTCGTACTCGGACTCCCCGGAGCGGAAGAGCCTGCGGGTGACCATGATCTCGCTGAAGCTTGCGTATTCGGCTGGGCCCCGCCCATCGCCATTGTCGAGGATCAGGGAGACTTCGGCCATCCCGGTCGGGGCCAGACTTTCACTTCCGCTGAAGATCACGTCTTCCATGGAGTGGCCGCGCAGGTGGCGTGCGCTTTGCTCGCCCATTAGCCAGCGCAGGGCGTCCACGATGTTGGACTTACCGCAGCCGTTCGGTCCGACGATCGCCGTAATACCGGGAGTGAATTGCAGGACGGTCCTTTGGGCAAACGACTTAAAGCCCAGCAGGTCGAGGCTTTTAAGACGCATAACCGAATTTCCTCACGCAGTCGATTAACAACACAGAAGTGGCTGATTTGCCTGCCACTATCCCACAAGCGGTGTCGGGTGTCAAGGAAAAATGTCAATATAGAGGGCAGTTTTCAGAAAAATACCACAACATATTGGGTCCCCATGGCAAAACTCTCTGGCCTTGAAGCGGCCGGATATCCTTTGGGCTATTTTTCCAAAAGCTCCGTATTCCAATAGGATATATCGACGGTGCTAAGGAAGGGGAACCACTCCTTGTATTGGGAAAGATTAAAGGTTTCCTGCATGAACGGGGTCCATTTGGGCTTATAAGGCCTTCTGAGCAGGGACATTTTTGCCTCTTGGGGGGAACGGCCTCCTTTACGCCGATTGCATAAATGGCAGGAGCAAACCACATTCTCCCAAGTTGAGGTTCCGCCGCGTGATCGTGGCATTACGTGGTCAAGATTGAGTTCATGCCGCGGCAGCTTCGCGCCGCAATACTGGCACATGCATTTGTCCCTTGCATAGATATTGTAGCGGCTAAAGCGGACCTGTCTTTTGGGAACCCGGTCATAGCCCACCAAGAGAATTACCCTGGGGACTCGTATAACCCGGTTCACCAGACCGATGCTCTCATCCCGGACGGAGACCGAGAGGTGACTCCAGCTATCGAAATCGAAAGTCTGGTATTGCTCGTTCACGGCCCGTGCAATGCCTTGATAGAGCAGCGAAAAAGCCCGCCGCACGGAAGTTACATGGATGGGCAGGTAGGAGCGGTTAAGGATGAGAACCTTAGTGTTCAGGATCGAATAGCCTGGCGAGGCAATGGCGTAAGTCATGCCTGGGATCTCACTGGTAAAACAAAATTATATAACCGCAGCACCAACGCAACAGCTTTAAAATATCGACGCCACCCCAGAAAGTCAACCCATTCGACACCCCGCCACCCTTCGATAAGTCTCAGGATGACCCTGAGTTTGTCGAAGGGGTCAGGGTCAGGGCGAGCAAGGTCGAACCATGAGCGACATACGGGCAGCCTGACCCCGTGCACGGCTCGGGGCATGAGTCGAACCGTCAACAGAACGGCGGGCGATCAAAATTCGAGCCTCTTGCTATTCTGCCGGCGCTGGACTATAAAAATATTTCAAGTGGTCTTTAACTTTTTTGGGTCTCCGATGCTTCAGAGAGATCCCTCCACTACGCCCTACCTAGAGCCCGAACCGTAAAATAAAGCCCAACCCATGCAACAAGACGTCTTCATCAACGCCACGCCCCAGGAAAGTCGTATTGCCATCGTTGAGGATGGTTTGCTGGCGGAGTTCTTGGTCGAAAGAAAACGAGAGAGAGGCATCGTCGGGAACATTTATAAAGGCAAGGTGGCCCGGGTTCTGCCCGGAATGCAGGCGGCCTTCGTGGACATCGGGCTCGACCGCGCCGCCTTCCTTCATGTCTCTGATTTGTCGGCAAGCCCCGAAGGGATGTCCACCCTGCTACGGGGGTCAGAGGAGGAGATTGTCTTCGAAGGCCCCAAACCACCTTCCCGCCGCCGTCTTCCCATCGAGCGGCAGCTTTCAAGGGGACAGGAGATCCTGGTCCAGGTGGCCAAAGACCCCTTAGGTATGAAAGGCGCCCGCCTGACCTCCCATGTCTCCCTTCCTGGCCGCTACTTGGTCTTCATGCCGACGACCGGCCACATCGGCGTATCGCGGCGCATCGAGGATGATAAAGAACGCAAGCGGCTTAAGGATATAGCCCTTTCCCTGGGTACGGAGGAAGGAGGTTTTATCCTCCGGACGGCATGCGAAGGGAGAAGCAAGAGAGAGATCCAGAGGGACCTCAAGTTTTTAACCAAGCTGTGGAAGAGGGTGCAGAAAAAGGCCGAGTCGACGGGCGCCCCCGCGCTGATCCACCAGGACCTTGATCTGATCGCCCGGGCGATTCGGGATTTCTTTACCACGGAGACGCACCAGGTCGTCATCGACAACGTGAAAGAGTACCGGCGCATTCTCGATTTCGTGGGCCAGTTCATGCCCCGGCACAAATCCAAGATCACCTTTTACTCGCAGGCCGAGCCGGTCATGGACCATTACGGGATCGAGGAGCAGATCGCCAAGGCTCTGGAGCGCAAGATCTGGCTCCGATCCGGCGGCTATATTACGATCGACCGGACCGAGGCCTTGACCGCCATCGATGTCAACACAGGCCGATTCGTGGGAAAGAGGGACCAGGAAGAGACCGTTCTCAAGACGAATCTCGAGGCCGCGCGGGAGATCGTGCGTCAGCTACGACTGCGCAACGTCGGCGGCATCATCATCATCGATTTTATCGACATGGAGAAGGAGGCCAATCGTAAAAAGGTTTACGAAGCCCTCAGGGACGCGATCAAAAGGGACAAAGCCCGCACCAACATTTTGAAAATATCGGAGCTGGGATTGGTCGAGATGACGCGCCAGCGAACCCGAGAAAGCCTCGAAAACATGCTCCTAAGCCCTTGCCCCTATTGTGACGGGTGGGGCCGAATCAAATCCAATGTCACGATCGCCTACGAGATCCTGCGTGCCATCAAGCGGGAGAAGAGCCGTCTGGAAGACGGCAAAAGGATTCTCGTGCGGGTTCATCCCGATATCGCCAATTTTCTCTACGACGACGAAAGTCGCAGCCTCGACAATTTGGAACGCGAGATCAACCATAAGATCATCATTAAAGCCGCCGAAGAGCTGTCCCACCAGAAATACGAGATCTCCGCGATCTAATGCTCATAAAGTAATTTGTTGCACCTCGCTGACGAAGACCGGGACTCGTTTTTCACGCCAGCCCTAACTTTCTTGAACCGTTTGAACGTCTTGAACGCTGGGATGGTTCAAGCCGTTCCCTTCGGGTCTGAGCCTCAGGGTCGAAGACAAACCGTTTAATCTGTAGGGCACAGGCCTAGCGGAATAAATCTTATCCTCCGTTAGGGGTGCGGTAGGGCTTTACGGGCGCCAGGATCAACGCGCCGACCAGCACGAAGGCACCGGACAGCAGAAAGGCCGAATCGATGCCGTACTTCCCGATGAGAAACCCGGCAATCATCGGGGTCGGAAATACCGCGATCTGGGTCACTAGAGACGTTAGCCCGTAACAGGAGGCCTGGATCTTGGAGCCGGCGACGTCCATAATCGTTGCGTGCGTGATGTTTAGGAGTGTGTAGAAGAAAAAACCGATGGCGCTGATCACCAGCCCGAGCGGGAAGCCCGGAGCTGCCACAGCCAGCAAGAGGAAGAGGATGCCGAGGGAGAGGAAGGACGGAAACAGAACAGCCCTTCGGCCGTAGCGGTCGGAAAGATAGCCCAGGGCCGGCTGCGAGATGGTTCCCATAGCGTGAAGCAGGGCAAAGTAAACACCGAGGATGAAAGGTGAGTAGCCGAGGTGCTCTTGGAGGTAGATAGGCAAAAAGCTGATCACGACGAGGCGGCCCATCTGGAGAAGACCCGTGGCCGCCGAGACCCTAAGGAAAAGCGGATGCTTCACCAGCTCGGCCATTTCTCGAAGCTGGCCGCCGCGCCACCCTTGAGACTCCGCATGCGTAAAGAAATCTGCCAGACACCACCAGACGATAATCCCGAAGAGAAGCCCGGGTAGGACCTGCGCGCCCAGCACCGTGTGCCAGGGCAACGCGACCAGCAGCAAGCCGACTCCAAGGGGGGTTAGTGTATCGCTGAGTGTTGCGCCCATCCCGTGAATGGCTAGAGCGGTTGCCCGGCGATCCGGAAAACGGCGGGACAAAGACGCCGCGGCGGCTGGGTGCCAGAGGGCTGAGCCCAGTCCCACGAAGGCAGAGCCGAGCAGCGCCCAGAAAAAGAGAGGCGCCACTCCCATGAGAAAATAGGCCGTTCCCATAAAGGCTAGGGCGGAGCCCAGAATAAGGGCGCGCTGGCGTACCATGGAATCCGCGAGCATGCCCATGGGCAAGTCCAGGCTGCCCATAGCCAATTGGCGGGCGGAATTCAGCGCGCCGACCTCAATGTCGTTCAAGCCTAGTCCTGCCTTGACCGATGGGAGGACCACCGGAAAGAGCTGCTGGAACCAGTGGATGAAGAAGTGGCCGCCGGTTAGAAAGCCCAGGAGCCGAAGCCGCTCGGCGCCGATCCCGCGGATCGCATTGAGGGGGTTGTGCAACTAGGGGTGTCCTGTTCCCAAAGGTAGCGTCCTCTGCAGGCATACTATTGGAGCCCGCCTGGACTGTCAAACAGCTTGACAGCGTTGCGCAGCGCTCCTAAGCTTACGGCTCCGACGGGGGAAAGATCATGCGCTTTTATGACGAGCTTTTGGTCGGAGCGATTGACCTTCACTGCCACGTGGACCTCGAGTTTTCCGCCGCCGAGCCCAAGCGGGAGCCCGAGACCCAGTGGCTCGCGAAAGCGGAGGCGATGGGGCTTCGTGGCGTTGTTCTCAAGTCCCATTGGTGGCCAACGGTGACCGCGGTGCCGCTCATCCGGGCATCAACGTCGTCCGCGGTGTCGGTTTGGTCGAGCGTCGCGCTTAACAGTTGCGTCGGCGGTCCTCATCCCTGTGTGGTCGAGGCGGCAGCAGCCCTCGGAGGAAAGGTGATTTTTCTACCTACGTGGAGCGCGCGCAACGACATCGAGCGGCGCGGCTTCAGCCACCGGCTGCGCTCGGTGTATCAAAACTTTCCCCGCCTCGAGAACCCCGGCTTCGTTTTTACCGATGAGCGGGGCGACCTTTTGCCGCTGGCGAAGGAGCTCCTCGAGTGCTGCAAAGCCAAAGACCTCACTTTAGGGACAGGCCATGTCTCCTGGCAGGAGTCCATGGCCCTCGCCAAGGAGGCTTACGGCATGGGGTTCAAGCGTCTGATCGTGAACCATCCATTGAGCGATATGATCGGGGCTCCGCTGGATGCGCTCAAGCGCGCCGCGGAACTCGGCGCTTTCGTTGAGACCTGCTGGAATCAGCTCGCTCCCGGGCGCATGGATCCGCGGGAACTCGTCGCCAAGCTGCGGACGATCGGCTTGCCGCAGGTTGTCGCCAGCACCGATTACTTCCGCCCTTACAGCCCTAACCCGCCTGAGCTGTTTCGTATGTTTTTGGGCATGCTTCACGAAGGCGGGCTCACCCGGGAAGAGATCAAGCAAGTAGCCTCGGTTAATCCCGCCAGGGCGATGGGCCTGGAGTGAGGCGCATCAGATCTTGGGCCACTAGGCGTTAATTTCTCTTACCGGATCGACCCTTTAAATTTCCCCAGTAGCCGCAAGCAATGCTGCGGTGAATAGCGCCTATATTCTCCGTATAAAATGCGGTGAATGTGCTTGATAGATGCGGTGATTATATGCTATATTCTCCGCATAAGGTGCGGTGAATGAGTCGTTATATCCATGAATTGCCGGACTGGCCGGCTTTCAAGTGGGACCAGGAAAAGCTAGCCGGCCCGCTGGCGGCGTTGCGTCACCGGCAGGGGCGCCTGATCGGCCGGATGGAGACTCTGGGCTTCCCCTTGCGGGCAGAAGCAAACCTGCGGACCCTGACTCTGGATGTTA
>JACPAM010000286.1 GCA_016180805.1 Deltaproteobacteria bacterium
TTTCAGATGCTCGCCGCGCGCGATGAAGGCGACTTTGTGCCCCGACGCGGCGAGTTTGGCGCCGAAGTAGCCACCCACGGCTCCAGCACCCACCACGGCTACGCGCGCTTTGCTAACTCCCATGGCCCGGAAACTCTAATGCCACAGGGGCGGGTTGTCAATTATCAGGCGTGGAATCCAAATATGAAGGGGGCGAGAAAGGCGAAGCGGCTCCCTGAGCGAAATATGGACGGAGCATTGGGGGCGACCGAGGGGAGCGCGAGCGAGGCTGCGGACGTCCGGTTACAGACAGTACGACTCATGGCACGCGCCCATCGGCCGCAGCCGAGAGCGCGTTCCCCGAGGGAGCTTGCCAAGCAATTCTCCGAAGGGTCAATGCGGGAGGCCGTGGAGCGAAGGGAGCCGCGAAGCCCTAGATTTTGGATGCAAACATCAGCTGTCGGCGGGTTTAAGCTTTGCGGAGAGATATGGTATGAAGGAAAAAATGGAAAGGGACTTTTGATGGAGCGCATTAACCCGGTTTCGGACCATCTGGAGCTGGTCTACAACGTACTGCACCGGACGACCCTGGCCTCGGGCGAGCCTGCCCTGGTGCTCCAGCGGGAAGGGGAGCAGTTCGTGATCGGCGCCGCAAAATTCCTTGCCGCAATTAAGGCAAACCGCTGAAGGATTGGCGCATGAGCTATTTTTATCGCTGTAACGAGTGCGGGAAACTTTTCGACTCTGACGAAGGTCCCTCCGGCGAGCCCTACTGCCCCGAGTGCGGCAGCGATGATCTGGAAGAGGAAACGGCCGAGACGCGTTGAGTAGGAAGCCGATGGGCAAGATCCACCTCACGTTGGCATGCTGGGATTACGACCGAACGCGGGCTTTGCAAGAAGGAAGGGTCGAAGTGGAAGGGGTCGAGCTTACCTATCTGCCCCTTCGTGTCGAAGAGACTTTCTGGCGGATGTTGCGGTACCAGGAATTCGACGCCGCCGAACTCTCCATGGGCTCTTACCTGTTGTCCCGTGAGAATGGTTCTCCTCGCTTTGTCGCCATACCGGTCTTTCCTTCACGGGCCTTTCGCCACTCTGGCATCTACATCAACACGGACTCCGGGATAAAAAAGCCGAAGGATCTTATCGGGAAAAAGGTAGGGGTTGCTGAATACCAGATCACCATGGCGATCTGGGCGCGGGGAATTTTGCAGCACGAGTATGGCGTTGCGCCACAAACCATGAAGTGGTTCACGGGAGGCGAGGAGCATCCGGGACGCGTGGACAAAGTCCGACACGACCTGCCCAAATCCATCGACATCCGCCCCATCGGGCCGGACCAAACCCTTTCATCCATGCTGGAGCGGGGCGAGGTTGACGCGATGATCTCGGCCCATATGCCTTCACCCTTCATCCACCGTTCACCGAAAGTGCGCAGGCTGATCCCCAACTTCCGTGAGGTTGAAATGGACTACTACCGCCGGACCAAGATCTTCCCCATCATGCACACGGTAGCTCTAAGAGAAGAGGTCTACGAGAAAAATCCGTGGGTGGCGCAGAACCTATGCAAGGCATTCGCCGAGGCCAAGAGATTATGCGCGGAGTCGATGTACGAGTTCTCGGCGCTCAAATACATGCTCGCCTGGTCGATCGCAGAAATGGAAGAGGAGAGGGAGCTCTTCGGGGAGGATCTCTGGCCTTACGGTTTAGAGGCCAACCGGCATGTCCTGGAAACCCTCGTCCAGTATGCCCATGAGCAAGGGCTGATCAAAAAGCAGTTCGATTTGGAAAGCCTCTTCGCCGCGAACACCCTGGAGGATTTCAAGATCTAGGATGCGGATGCTCTCATCTGTTTCAGTCCGTTGAAAAAGGCCCATCTGCCGTCAGCCGGCCTGGAAGTCTCTCTCAGGTCCGATGCGATACACCAGTGCTACGCTGAACCGAAGATACGCTCGATGCTCCTCGTCCGACGCATCGGCCCTTCGAGATCCCCCCAGGCCGGCGGTTATGATAGTAGCGTTCGACCGCGCGGGACTTCGTCCCGCTCCGAGCGGAGTCCCTCCAACGTACTGCTCAAGTACGCCTCCGCTCGTCGGTTTCTCGCGCGCCTTGCATCTGGGACCTTTTTGACCGGCCTGGAATCAGGGTTTTTCAACACCCTGTTTTCTTGAGCCTCGCCCTTAAGACTGCTTCTTCCTCTCCTGAATAGCTCTCCAAACCTTCTCGGGCGTCAGGGGCAGATCACGGATGCGCACGCCGATGGCGTCGTAGATGGCGTTCGCGTAGCAGCCCATAGTGGGAAGCGTCGCGCCTTCGCCCACTTCTTTGGCCCCCCATGGACCGGCAGGCTCATAACTGTCCACCAGCTCTGAGGTCACCCGGGGCACGTCCAGGGCCGTCGGCACTCGGTACTCGCCCAGATTGGCGTTGAGCGGTTTGCCCTTGTCGTCAAACACGACCTCCTCGTACATCGCCTCGCCCATTCCCATAAACAGAGCGCCCTCGACCTGCGCGTGCAGGAGGTCCGGATTGATCACCGTGCCGCAGTCGTGCACGTCCCACACATTGGTGACCATCACCTGGCCGGTCTCCTCGTCGACCTCCACCTGGCTCACCTGGGCGGCAAAGCTGTAGGCCGGCGATGTGCCGACGGCCGCCCCCTTGAACTTTCCCCCCAGCTTCGGCGGGCTGTAACTCCCTCTGCCTACCAAAGGTCCCTTGCGAATAAAGAACTCGTTGGCAACGGTCTCGAAGGGCACTATCTTTTCCGGACTGCCCTTGACGAAGACGACGCGCCGATGGATGTCCAGGTCCGCCACGTTGGCCTCGAGCAACTCGGCCGCAAGCTCGATGATCTGACCCCTGACCTCCTCGCCCGCCTGCTTGACCGCATGGCCGGACATGAGTGTCTGGCGGCTGGCGTAAGCGCCGAAGTCGTGGGGGGTGATCTCGGTATCGGCCGATACGACCCGTATATCCTCGTAGTTGATGCCCTACCCAGCCGGAAATCGCCTTGGCCTTTTCCAGACAGGCCTTGAACTCACAGGAGTTGACCTTTAGATCGTTGAGCGTCACGGTGTTGGGCCGTCGCGCGTTCAGCTTGCGTATCTCGATAGGGTCCATGCTGAGCTCTTTAGCGATCATGTCCAGGTGGCTCTCAAAGGCGTAGCGTGGCTGGGGAACGCCGTGGCCCCGCTGCGCGGCGCAAGAGGGTAGGTTCGTGTGGACGCGGAAGCAATCGAACTTGAAGTGGTCGAACTCGTAGATGAGCGGCAGCAGCGCTCCGGTGTAATACGCCGAGGCGATGCCCAGGCTCGTGTATGACCCGCCATCGACGACGAACTTGGCATGCACCCCCAAGATCTTGCCTTCTTTGGTGACGCCGGTGGTTAGCTCGATGGTCTGGGCGTGCCGCCCCCGGTTGTGAAAGAAGACCTCCTTGCGATCAAAGACGATCTTCACCGGCCGGCCGGTCTTCATCGCCAGTGCGGCGCTGACATACTCGGCCGCCGAGGGCTCCAGCTTGCCGCCAAAGCCGCCGCCGACAAAGGGCTTGATCACGCGCACGTCGCCCATCTTTAGACCGAACACACGGGAGATGTGGTACTGGAAATAATGGGGAGATTGTGTGCTACACCAGATCGTGAGCTTCCCGTTCTCCCATTTGCTGATGGCGACGTGAGGCTCCATGGCGGCGTGGTTGGCCCGATTGCCCTGAAAGCGATCGGTCCGGACAAGATGGCTCTCTTGGAAAGCCTTCTCCACGTCGCCGAAGTCCTGGTGTATCTCGACGCTGATGTTGCGCTCATACTGCGGGTGTATCTGGGGCTGGTCTTCATCCATCGCTCTGAGCGGGTCCAGAACCGCCGGCAGCACCTCGTATTCGACCTCGATCAGGTTGAGCGCCTTGACGGCGGTCTCCTCGTCCAGCGCGGCCACGGCTGCAACCTTGTCGCCTACCTGGAGCACTTTCTCGATCGCGAGTATAGTTTCGTCGTAGCGCGCAGGGGAGATGCCGTAAAAGGTCGATGGAACGTCCTTCGCCGTAATGACGGCCTCTACGCCCGGGAGTTGCTCGGCCTTGGAGGTATCGATGCTGAGGATCCGGGCGTGGGCATGGGGGCTGCGCAGGATCTTGCCGATGAGCATGCCGGGCACCTTCAAATCGCCCGTGTACTTGGCCCGGCCTGTCACCTTGTCGCGGGCGTCGATCTTGGGGACGCTCTTGCCGATTACCGAAAATTCTCTAGCAGTTGCTTCGCTCATTGTTCACCGCCCTCGCTAACTTCCAGCCTCTGCGGCAGCCAGGATCGCTTTCACAATCCTTACGTACCCGGTGCAGCGGCAAAGGTTTCCGCCTATGGCCTCGCGGACTTCGCGCTCGGTGGGATGGGGGTTGCGCGCGAGGAGCGCCTTGGCGGAAAGAATCATCCCCGGCGAGCAGTAGCCGCACTGCACGGCGGCTTGGTTGATAAACTCCTCCTGCAGCCGGTCCAGCTTGCCTTCCTGTTCCAAGCCTTCGATCGTCGTGATGGAATGGCCACCAGCCTCGACAGCCAAGACAAGGCAGGAGGTGACGGGCCCGCCATCCATAAGGACCGTGCAAGCGCCACAGTCGCCCAGTTCACAACCTTTCTTAGTCCCCGTGTAGTCGAACTCCTCGCGGAGCAGATCCAGCAGCGTCGTATTCGCCTTGACGAGGGCTGCGTGCTCGTCGCCGTTTACGGTCAATGTCACTACGTGAAGTTTGCCTTTCTTGATAGCCGTTGCCACAAATACACCTCCCGCGCCCCTAACCCCGATCCGAACCCCAGTATGAAATTTTCATGGAATTGACACTCACTTCGTGGTTTTTCGCATCCAGGTTCGGATCGGGGCTAAACGTGGCCCTTTTCGATAGCCGCCTTAAGCGAGCGCTTTGTCAGTACATTGACGAGGTTGCGCCGATACTCGATGCTGCCCCGAAGATCGCTGATAGGTTTTGATTCCGCCGCGGCGCCTCTCCCCGCTTCATCGATGAGTTCCTGGCTCAACTTCTTGCCGCGGAGAACCTTCTCGGCCTTAAGTGCTCGCATCGGTGTCGGCGCCACGGCGCCGAGGACAATGCGAACGCCCTGGCAGATACCGTCGCTGATCGTCACGCTACTGGCCACGCCGACCACTGCCAGCGCTCCTGCCCGGCGCAGGCCGAACTTGATGTAGTTGCTGCCGGTCGTCGGCTGATCCGGGATGATGATCTCCGCCAGGATCTCGCCATTCTCAAGCACGGTCTTGCCCGGTCCAAGGAAGAAGTCTTCTAGCGGAATAGTTCTCTCCTGGCTGCTTCCCACAATCCGCGCCCGAGCATCCAGCGCGATAAGGATGGGTGGTAGATCGGCCGAGGGGACGGCGTTCACCAAATTGCCACCGACAGTGCCAATGTTTCTAATCTGGTCGGCTGCCATGGAGTGGGCTGCCTCGCAGACAGAGCGGTACTTTTCTTGTAGAATGCTGCTGTTCATCACCTCATTGTGAGTTGCTCGCGCCCCGATAATGACGCCCCTGCCGGTCTCGTAGCGAATCCCTTTCAGACTGTCCAGGCTCTTCAGCGAGACGAGATACGCGGGCTTCATCAGGCCGTCCTTCATCTTGACCAACAGATCGCTCCCACCGGCCAGCACCTTTGCGCTGTCGCCATACCGGGCCAGCAGGGCGCAGGCCTCTTGCAGGCTTGGCGGCGAAAGGTATTCAAACTCGGGTATGATCATAAGCGGCCTCTCCTTCTGCGGGCTTTTCCTTCCTTTCGGTAGACAAAAACGTTTTGAAGACAAGTTCATTGTGTTCCCCGATCATGGGGGCGGGCCGATCAATCCTAAAAGGAGTCTTCGAGAGAAGAAAGGGCGGTCCTTCGGCACGGCATCTCCCCACTTCTGGATGGTCCACAGGCGCCCAGAACCCTCGATGTTTTAGTTGCGGATCGGCAAAAAGATCCTCAATCGTTTGGACGATGCCTGCCGTCACCCCGTTGTCTTGAAGCTTCTTAAATACCTCCTCTGCCGTGAACCGGGAGGTCCATTTCCCTACTTCTTTATCGACTTCCTCCTCATGTTCTTTTCTTGGGAGTATCGTCTTAAACCTTGGATCTGAAATCAGTTCATCCCTGCCCATACACTTGCAGAGGGCCTTCCATTCTTCATCGTTGAACACACTGATGACGCACCAACGGTCGTCTCCTTTGCAGGGATACGTATTATGCGGAGCCGCAAAGGGATGGCGATTGCCGTCTCGCTCAACCACGCGATGGTTAACACTGTATTCCAATAAAGCCGGTATCATAAATTGAACACCGGCTTCATACTGGGCCAGATCAATCAACTGTCCTTCCCCTGTCCTGCGTCGATGCTCCAAAGCCGCAACGGCTGCAATCACGCCGTATCCCACCCCTATATGGTCCACATAGGGGCCGTATAGAATGTAGGGGAACCTGTCCGGATACCCGGTCATATAGGTGAAACCACAGAGCGAGGATAAGTGGGAGCCGAAACCCGGATGAAGGGCGTGAGGCCCGGTCTGGCCTTGATTGCAAGTGCTGAGCAAAATGATGTCCGGGTTCACTTCTTTCATCTCTTCATAGCCGAGCCCCAACTTCTTCATCGTCCCCGGGGTAAAATTCTCGATCACGATATCGGCCCATTGGATAAGCTCTTTGGCAAGATCAACCCCTTCTTTTGTCTTTAAGTTTATCGTCACGCCGTATTTGTTATTATTGCAGATGGCGAAAGCCCCTGAGCGGTTGAGTCCGTATTGATTGTCTTTGTAGGGCGGATAATTGACCCTGAATCCGTCCGGCCTCTCATGGGACTCGACATGCACCACCCGAGCGCCGTGGTCTGCCAAATGTTTCCCGATTGCAGGGCCGGCTGCAATCGCGGCAAATTCTACGACATTAATCCGCTCAAATACTTGCGTGCTGTTCTCCATTGTCGTAAAAAAATATCCCTTCGTGAAATTCCTCAGATAACATTCGCTTCCTTTAGACGGAGGATGTCGCTGTTATTCAATCCGATTTCACCGTAGACTTCCTCGTTGTGCTCTCCGATCAAGGGAGCCCGACGCCAAAAACCGCAAGCGATCGAAGAAAATTTGGTAGAAAAGGCGGGGTAAGTAATTGTTGTTCCCAGCTCCTCGTGCTCGACCCCCTGCCACAGCCCTCTCGCCTTGAGCTGTTCATCTTCCAATATTTCCTTTGCCGTCGCCACCGGATAACCGAGCATGTCGTTCTCAAGAACGTACTTGAAGAATTCCTCTTTCGTCACCGTTTTGAAAAATTTCATATAGGCTTCTTCAAGCTGATCGATCTCTTCCTGGGTGACTGTGGCAATGTCAAATTTACTCCAATCCTTATTTTTTAAATAATCGGGGGCCATCCCCTTGCTGTCCATCCATTCCGTCAATCTCTTATTCGTCCTGGCTCCCCAGGGGCCTCCATAGATAATGTAAGCCAAGTAACCATCTTTACAGGGATAGACAGCGCGCAGAATCGCCCCGGTAATGCTCCTTCCCGTAATAAAACTACCCGCTCTCGTAGGGAGCTCTCTGTTTAGGTCATAAAAAGAAGGGGCAATAGATAAGGCCCAGATCACGCCCGCCTGTCCCGAGACATCTACATGTTGGCCTTCACCTGTCATCCCCCGATGATAATAGGCCATGAGTGTCCCCTCCGCGGCATGCATACCGATCCACAGGTAGGATTGGGGAAGCGTCGGTCGTACCGGTGGCTTATCGGGATCCCCTAAGACCGACATGAAACCGCTCATCGCTGTCAGGACTAAATCCGACCCTCTGTAATCTTTATAAGGTCCAGACTGGCCAAAAGGGGTAATGGACGTCATAACGAGTTTGGGATTGATTTTACTTAAAGCGGCATAATCCAGGCCCAGTCTCTTAAGATGACCCGGCGGGAAGGTTTCTAGGAAAATATCGGTCTTCTCGACCAGTTTACGCAGAATCTCTTTTCCGGTTTCGGTCTCGATGTTTAAGGTAATCCCTCTCTTGTTATGGTTGTAAGAAAACCAATACAGATTCTTTTCAGGATCCGGGATGTCGTTATAAAAAGAGCCCAGATTCCTGGATTCATCTCCTCCCGGTTTCTCGACCTTGATGACATCTGCTCCTAAATCGCCCAAGATTTTCCCGCAGAGGAAACCCATTTCATTCGTGAAATCGAGAACCCGGCAATCTTTGAGCAACTTTATTTTCTCTTCCATGAAGCGTTCTCTTACGTTAGGGAGATCTCCATTAAATTCCTGATTCACCGAACCATCTGGCATAGGGTTCCTGGAAGGATTTGGCCTTTCCAACCTGCTCTTCCGTGAACCAATTCTTCAGGTTCACCACATCGATCGGATAACTGGCGCGCAGGAACGCATCCCTGTACTGGAATGGAACCGTGGCATCGACCCCGATGGCTCCGGAAAATCTGATATTGGACTGGGTCCATTCTTTCTCGCCGGCGGAACTCCGCTCCGCAGGCTGGAATGTCTGCCCCATTCCGCCGGGCGCGACGATAGTGATCCCTTCTTTAGCATCCACCCGGGTCACTAAAGCCCACAACAAGTCATCCGTGGAGTAGATGTTAATGTCCGGATCGACCACCATGGCGAAACGAGCGCCGAGAGAGCAGGAAAGAGCCGCGGCCAGGATGTTTTTGGGATAACCCTCATCCCTGACCCTCCTCTTTCTCACCTGAAAGATCACGCCACCCCAGTCGGGAATGCACATGGGGATGTGGGTATCCATGCAAAAGCCCGGGCTGATTCTCTCGGCCAGTTCGAAGAAACAGGCCTCGCGACAGATCACGTCAATGTTGTGGTTATCGTATCCATGGACGATCAGGGGGTCATAAATCGGCCTCTCCTTCCTGTGGGTAATCGCTGTGACCGTGAACTGGTGGGTGCGATAGGCCTTCCCCATATAGCCTGACCATTCGGGATGGAAAGGATAAACGCCCTGCTTTTGGTCCCTCTCGGCGAGCGGACTTTCCCAGACCCTTTTCGTCGTATCCAGATACCCTTCCAGGACAAACTCAGCCTCCGCGATGGCATAAGCATCGATGGTTTTACACTTCACCATTTCGAGAGGGAACCCCTGGACGGCTCCGGCGATCCCCAATTCGTCGCAACCTCTGGGTAATATGGTGTACATGAACCCTGCTCCTGCCATGAGGGTCGCTGCCGGCGGAATGCCGATGTTGATGGTGAAGGGGATCGGTTCCTTCTTGTAGTATTTTGTTGCGATTTGATCCGTGTGAGACCCAGGGGAAATCTGGAAGGTGGAGGTGTTCTTCCAGCCGAGATCCTCACGGAAGTTCATCCGGTTGTAGCTGATATGCCAGCCGCCCCAGAAATGTTTGGGGGAGGCTACCGTCTTGCCTGCGCCCATGGTGCGCCCTGGATCGGTCGGAGTGTGTTGGATCATAGGAAGGACCGGCCACACGTTTACATCCTTGTCGATCACCACTTCCTGACAGGGCGCTTTGTCAACAATTTTTGGCGGTATGGGTCGAATAATGCTTTCGTGAATCTTGAATTTGAGTGATTTTCGGTCTTCACAGCCAAACATCTTCGCGATGATCTTATCCGAGCCCATCACGTTGGTCGCAATCCGGGCATTCGAATATCCCTTAACCTTATTAAAGATCATCGGCGGCCCCCCATCCAGCCGTTTCTGAATGGCCGCCACCTCCAGTTTCGGATCGACTTCCCGGTCCGTTTCCAGCACCAAACTTTCCTTTTTCAATGTCTCCAGCGTTGACCTCAAACTCCTCAGCTCTTCCTTTGCCATTATTAAACCTCCTTTATGAAGCTCTACGACAGGTTGCATCAACAGGCTGAATCGGCACCGGGCGCAAAAAACGTGCCGCTTAGGCGGATCTCGGGATGGTTGATAAGTAGGTGATAAATAAAAGGATTAGGGACAGTCTCGGATTAGAATTATCCCAGGGCTAGGAAATTTGGCGTGATTTTTCTCAAGAATAGAAAGTTTTCACATGGCGATGGTCATCTTAGTCTTATCCGTTTCCCGATTTCAAGAACGCAATCTCAGGGGGCATGCTGTCCAGATGCCCGGGGGCTTAACTTTTGAATCAGGATGTGATAAGAGAAGCTACTTTCGGAAGAAACCGACCCCTTTGCTGATCACATCGAGCTTCGGCGCCTTTGAATCAGGATGTGATAAGAGAAGCTACTTTCGGAAGAAACCGACCCCTTTGCTGATCACATCGAGCTTCGGCGCCACAAAACTTCTTACCGGGGTCAAAGAAAAGAACTGAAGTATCATCGTGTGCGACGATTATTGCCGCGATGAGTGTGCAAAGATCGTCTCTCCCCTGAGGGCCTTCCTTGGGGGGAACCTTTTAATCCCGAGCGTGGGGGCGATAACCGAGAAAAGGAAATGAAGGAGGGAGGTTAAGAAGCGAGAGTATGGGAAAAATCCGTCTCACCCTGGCATGTTGGGACTATGACCGCACGCGCCCCCTTCAAGAGGGCAGGGTGCAGGTCGAAGGAGTGGAGCTCACCTATCTGCCGCTCCGTGTCGAGGAGACTTTTTGGCGCACGCTCCGATATCAGGAGTTCGATGCCGCCGAGCTCTCCATCGGCTCTTATCTACTATCTCGCGAGAATGGCGCTCCTCGGTTTGTCGCCATACCGGTCTTTCCCTCGCGGGCCTTTCGCCACTCCTGCATCTACATCAATACGGATTCCCGCATTAGAAAGCCTCAAGATCTCGCGGGAAAGAGGGTTGGCGTGCCGGAATACCAGGTCACGATGGCCATTTGGGCGCGGGGGATTTTGCAGCACGAGTACGGGGTTTGTCCGGAGAAGATGAAATGGTTTACCGGCGGGGAGGAGCATCCAGGACGCGAAGACAAGATCGAACATGATTTGCCGAGAAACATCGACATCCAGCCAATCGGCCCAAATCAGACCCTCTCCTCCATGCTGGAGCAAGGAGAGCTCGACGCGCTCATTTCGCCCCACATCCCCTCCCCTTTTGTCCGCCGCTCCCCCAAGGTTCGGCGACTGATTCCCAATTTCCGTGAGGTGGAAAGAGACTACTACCGCCGGACCAAGATCTTCCCCATCATGCACACGGTAGCTCTAAGAGAAGAGGTCTACGATAAGAATCCGTGGGTGGCTCAGAACCTATGCAAGGCATTCGCCGAGGCCAAGAGATTATGCGCGGAGTCGATGTACGAATTCTCGGCGCTCAAATACATGCTCGCCTGGTCGATCGCGGAAATGGAAGAGGAGAGGGAGATCTTCGGGCAGGAGCTCTGGCCTTATGGCCTGGAGCCGAACCGGCATGTCCTGGAGACCTTGGTCCAGTATGCCCACGAGCAAGGGCTGATCAAAAAGCTACCCGACATCAAGAGCCTCTTTGCGCTGAACACTCTAGACGGTTTCAAGATATAGGAGCGAGATTGCAGACAGGGGAGACGCAGACAGGAAAAAAGTGCTATAATTTTTCTGTCGCGATTCTCTGTCTCTTGTAACTGTCATGGCAAAAGAAAAAACTCCTCCCGTAGAGGAGGCCAAGTGGTGGATCGATCGAGGGCCGCGCAAAGAGCGCGAGAAGCAAACCCAGCTCGGCCGAGGAATCATCGAGAAGCGGGTTTACGAGATGCTCAAAGACTACAGCCAGGAACAGGCCCTCCGAAACGTCGTCGATATTAACGCGCAACTCCTGAAGGAGCACACGTTAGTGCCGGGTGAGTGGCGGTATCACTCCCTGGGTGTCGGAGCCTACCCGGCGAAGCGGCTAAACAAGATCAAGGCCTTGCTCCCGCTCCCTGCCAACGCACACGGTCTGCTCATCGACGCGGGATACTCGCTGCGGGCGTTAATTACAGGGGATCCGGTCGGCGAAAGGCTGGTCGATATTAATTTCACCGAGGCCCCGTCACTGGATTACTGGGTGGGAGGCGAGCTGGTGGAGGAAAGGCTTTTCCCCAATCTCGATGAGGCGCTAAGAAAAATGCGGGCCTTGCTGTCCCGGTATGTAAACCCGCCAGACTCAACTGGTCAATAGTTATTGGTCACTCTTGTCTATTCGGTCTATTTTGTCATTTGGCTCATTCCGTCGACCAAACAGACGAGATAGACGAAATGACCAAACGACTATTCGCCATTGACGATTGACACGGCTTAAATCTAGCTGCTTAGTGGCAACCGCACGTGCTGGGGGTGCAGCCGCACCCGCCCCCGCTCGTCGTCTTCTCTCCGCCGGGGGCTGGAGAGCTGAACACGGAGAGCTCTCGCTTGACATCCGAGCTTGCGCACTGAGGGCAGGCCACAACCTCCGCCGTGGAGAGCACGAGCTCTTCAAAACTCTTCTCACAATGGCGACAACTGTATTCGTAGATCGGCATGGGGTTTTCCTTGATCTTATGCTCTCACGCTTTTCTTTGGCTTTCTCCTCACCTCTCTACCATAGGGGAGATCCATGGGGAAGGGTACGTTGGCGGTAACCTCCAATCCGTAGCCCGAAAGCCCAACGAGGTTCTTCCGGTTGTTGGTAATCAGGCGCATCTTTCTCACCCCCAAATCGCGCAGGATCTGCGCCCCGATTCCATACTCTCGAAATTCCGCCCGGTAAATAAAGGAGGGGCTCATGTCCCGCTTTCTCTTCCCGTTCACTCTCGGATACGTGGGAAAGCCCGGATTGAGGCCCTTCGCCTCGGTTTGCAAGTAAAGGATGACGCCTTTGCCTTCCCTGGCGATCATCTCCATGGAGCGCTGAATCACGGCGCCCGTGTTGAGAAACTCAAAGCCAAAGACGTCTCCGGGAACATATTTGGTATGGACGCGCACGAGCGTCTCTTCATGCGCGGAGATGTTCCCTTTAATGAGGGCCAGGTGCTCGCTCTGATCCACGTGGGTGTTATAGACCACGGCTTGGAACTCCCCGCCAATGCGGGTGGGAAGCCGGGCCGAAGCCACCCGATACACCAAGCAGTCATAGCGCAGCCGGTACTCAATCAGATCGGCGATGGTAACGAGCTTCAACTCGTGTTTGGCGGCGAATTTTTCTAGATCCGGCAGCCGGGCCATCGTGCCATCATCCTTCATGACCTCACAGATCACTCCCGCCGGCCTGAGTCCCGCCAGGCGTGCCAGGTCCACAGACCCTTCGGTTTGGCCCGCCCGAACCAAAACCCCTCCCTTTCGCGCCCGCAACGGAAACATGTGCCCCGGGGTTACCAAGTCCTCCGGCGTCACATCATCCGCAATCGCCGTGAGGACCGTCTGAGCGCGGTCTGCCGCAGAGATCCCCGTGGTGATGTTTTCCGCGGCGTCGACGGTAACCGTGAAGGCCGTGCCGAAAGGCGAGGTATTCTCGGCGACCATCATGGGAAGGCCGAGCTGCTTGACCTTCTCCTCGGTCAGCGTGAGGCAGATCAGACCCCGGCCGAAGCGAGCCATAAAGTTGATCACGTCGGGCGTGACCCTTTCCGCCGCCATGCAAAGGTCGCCCTCGTTCTCCCGGCTCTTGTCATCCATCAGGATGACCATCCGGCCTTGGCGGATATCCTCAATGGCCTCTTCAATGGTCGCGATCGGCATGCGCCTTAATTTACCACCTTGGCTTTTCCGGTCAACTCCCCCGGGCCAGGTTACCACGGAGTTCCCTGGAAAGCTCCTCGGGGGCCGAGCCATTAGGCCGTGGACGTCCTTTTCCGCGAGCGAGGGGAGCGCGAGCGAGGCTGCGGCAAGGGGACTGGCTCGCTTGCGTGCCTGTCCCCGTCGCTAGGCTCCCTCAGGGAACGCGCTCTCGGCTGCGGCCGATGGGCCTCTGCCATGAGTCGCACCGTTTGTAATCGGACGTCCGCAGCCTCGCTCGCGCTCCCCTCGGTCGCGGGCAAAAAGGTCAGTTGAACGATTTGAACGGATTGAACTGCCCGCAACGTTCAAACGGTTCAAACGAGTCAATGCGCGATCCTAGCCCAAGCGAACCAGGTTCCATTTTTTACCGCCCACCGGGGCCTTGGCCAAGAACGAAATCTTCTCTATCATCCCGATCGCTTTTAAGTCCCGCTCGCGAATCAGCAGATAAACCGGTACGCCCCGCGCCGTCAATTTCTCGACCTCGGCGGGCGAGGAAACGACGGGAATCGCTTCCCGCTCGGTATAAAAATTAAAGTCGTTCATGGCGTCGGCATAGATATAGAGAGGTTCGGCCTTCGGGACCAGCTTCTTTACTTCGAAGGCAAAGGGCCTCGGGGATTTGTACCGGTCGATAAAGGGCAAAATCCGCAGCGAAGCCCAGAGCATCGTCAACGAGACCGTTGCCGCAACAGCGAAAAAGACCGTTACGGGACGCCGCCGCCAGACCGCAGCCATTCCCGCCAACCCGCCTCCCGCCATCGCCAGGGCGGCGGGCACGGAAAGCCATACGAGCTCGCGCTGGAAATACCAAGCGCCGATCGGAAGGGAAATCGAACCCAGCAAAAAGACACCGAACAGGAAATAGGCCATCCATCGATAGATGGCTCCCTGGGCGACATCGCTTCGGGTAAGGGCATCGAAGTAGCAGCCGATCGCAAGCGCGACCGGAGGAAAAAGCGGCAGCAGATAGAGGGCACGTTTCGTGTCCGAAAGGCTAAAAAAAATAAAAATGGCCCCAAACCAAACGCAGAGAAATAGCGGGATTGGCTCTTTCAGGCGGGCCCGCGCAGGCGGGCAAGCGGCGATGGCAGAAACGAGAAAGGGCGTCCAGGGTAAAAGATCCGCGGGGAAATTGGCTAGGTAATAATAAAAGGGCTGCTCGTGCCCGGCTCCGGAGGTATAGCGCTGAATATGGTGGACAATCACAAATTCCTCCAGCCACCGCCCGTCGGTCGCCAAAGTCACCGCCCCAAACCAGGGCACAGTGACCAGGAAAAAAATCACTGCGCCCGCGGGAAGACGCCAGGAAAAGATGCTGCGCCAATCCCGCCGCAACGCAACATAACAAAGGCATATCAATCCAGGCAGGACAACGCCGATGAATCCCTTCGTCAACGTCGCCAGCCCCATCAGCCCGTAGGCAAGCAGAAACTCTCTTGGCGCCCCCCGCTGAAAATTCGCCCGCGCCCAGAAATAAAGCGAAAGGGTGAACAACAGCGTGAAGAGCATGTCGGTATGGGCCCAGCGCCCTTCCCAGAAGACGCGCGCGGTGGTGGCGAGGATGATCGCGCCGAAAAATCCCGCCCGACCGCCAAGGAAGTCTCGCCCCAGGGCATAGGTGGCGAGAACCAGGCCAAGGGCGGAAAGCGCCGACGGGAGGCGAACGCTCCACTCACTCACGCTCCCCATAATCTTCGCGCCGATGAGAACCAACCAGAAATATAGAATCGGCTTATCAGTGTATAGCTCACCATTGATGGTGGGGACCAACCACTCGCCCCGGGCCGACATGACGCGTACAATCTCGCCGTAGCGGGGCTCGACAGGCGCCCATAAATCCCTTGCCCCAAGACCGGGAAAATAGAGCACAATGGAAAGGAGGATGAGGCAGAGAAAATCGCCCCGTCGGCTGGAGACCATCTTCAGCGAAGGCTCCATAAAGCCACTACCCAAGCCGGGGCGAAAGCGGCCAGTCCGAGCAGCCAATAAAGCGCCGGCGGCATTGCCAAAGCGAATCCTCCAAGCCGCCTCCGTGCGAAATCGGAGACGATGATTCCGATCAAAGCGGCGGCGGAAGAAAAAATAAGGGATCGGGGAGGAGAATAGCTCGGGCTGTCGAAGTTACCCGCGCCAAGGAGCCCCCAAATCGCCACAAGCCATCCCGGGAAGAGCCCGAAAAGCCCGATGAGCCAACAACGATCCGATTCCTCCCCAGGCGAGATCCTCCGATAGCGCCTCACCCCGAGCGCCGAGAGCGCAACGCCAAGAATACCCAGCCCTATCGACCACCGTAGCATCGCTCAACGAACCGCGGCCGCTGCTCTCTCGGGCAGATCAGCCAACCGCGACGCCCCTTCAACGCAAACATCATATCCCGAATCTCGCCCGGGATTAAAGTCTTAAAACCCTTCGAGCCGCTGTTTGAAACCCGCGCGCGCTAGGGAGAAACGGGCGAGGGGAAAGCTCATTCCCCTCGCCCGTGTGCGGAGGGAGAATCTACAGGGTAGTCTTAGAAAGTGTAGATGACCTGGAGCGCCAGAGTCGTTTGGTTTTTATCGGATCGGGTGTTTCCCTTTTGGAAGACTCTCTCGTCAGCCCAATCCTGGCGGAGCTCGATCCGACCTAAAAGTTTTTCGGTGAATTTGTAGGCGCCGGTCAGCGTAAGTTCGCTCACCAGAACATCCTTTGCAACACCCAAAGCACCACCGGTTAAACGAACTCCGTCGCTATCCTTAAAAGTTTCGCCCCTCAACGCCGTGCTGAAGCGGTCGGTCCAAGCGTACGAGGCGATGCCTCCCAATCCCTGCCAGGTCGCATCTCTCAAGCTGGCTGTCGCTTTCTCCTCGTGCCCATAGGTGTATTCAAGCAAGAGCGTCAGGGGGTCCATGGGCTTAATCGTAAATACGTTTGCCCACGCGAGCCGCTTCGGGCCGCTTCGGTTGTTCTGCTCCGGACCTACGACCAAGCTGCTTGCCAGGGAGAATTTATCCATTGGCGTGAAGGTTATACCCCCCAGGAATGACGGCTGGTTGTTATTATCACGTGGATTATCCCAGCCCGTAACCGGTCCAGCCGTTATGCTGAGCGTTTTGTGGATCGGATAGCTCAAGAGCACACCGAGATGACGGAAGGGGATGGCAAATCCAAAAAGGTAGGATCGCGAGATGTTGTCGTTGTACGCGCCTGGGTTGGCAATGATCTCCGTTCCCAACAGGGTGACAAACAGACCGCCTTTAACCTGAAGCCCTTCGCCGACTGGGACCGTCGTCGTTACAAACGCTTCGCGCAACTCAGCGGACGGCTCGGGTTGCAGCCTCCTGCCCCAAAAGGTCCCTTCCCGTAGCAGCTCAGCCGTTCGGCCGAGATCGGCGACGAGCTTGAGCCCTACGCCCAAGTCTTTCTCCGGCTTCTCCAGGGTCAAGTTCAAGTGGTTGAAGACGATTTCGTTGTGGTCCTTATCGAAGACGCGAAGGCTGATGTCATCGTCATTGCCGAACCCCGGCCGGTTCGAGCTCCAGGTGTAGCTCGTATCGAGAAAGCCGCTGATGCCGATCCCCAAGGCTTTTTCCAAAGGAGCTTTCGCATCCGCGACGTTTTTGTCTATCAGCCCGACGCTGCCATCCAGGCTCAACCAGCCAGGGGCAAGCCCTTTGCTCTCCTGTGCATGGGCGAAAGAAAACGCCAACAACAAGCTCAAAAACGGGATTGAGAAAGTCTTAAATCCTCGTCGCATAGAATCCTCCTCCACTCGCTTAAAGCTTTTCTCTTTCCGCAACCAACTGCCCAGCCGGAAGAGGCATGGGGCGCTCGCTGCGCTCCTCTAGCGGCATACTATCGCCCGGCAATTGAAACTCTGGGTACGCCATGATCCCGTGCTCGCCGACGTCCAGGCCCTCCAACTCCTCTTCAGGAGGCACTCGGAGACCAATGGTCGCCTTGATAAGGTTCCAGAAGATCCAAGAGCTTCCGAACACGAAGATCCCCACGCTGACAACGCCCGCAAGTTGAGCCAGGAGAAGCTTCATTCCACCGCCGAAGAGTAGCCCGTTACCCGTGGTTCCAGGCATGAACTGATCCTGGGCAAAGAGGCCGACCGCCAAGGTGCCAAAGGCGCCGCAAACGAGATGGACTGAAATAGCTCCCACAGGATCATCCACCTTCACTCGATCAAACAAAAGAACTGCCAGGACAACCAGCACCCCTGCAACCAGCCCTATAACAAGGGAACTCGGGACGCTAACAAAGGCGCAAGGCGCTGTAATGGCCACAAGCCCTGCCAACGAGCCGTTCAGAATCATGGTAAGGTCCGGCTTGCCCAAAAACATCCAGGCCATAATGGATGCGGCTACTGCACCGGCAGCGGCGGCAGTATTGGTTGTGACCGCGATGCGGGCAATAGCGTTAAAGTCAGCGGCCATCGTGCTTCCAGGATTGAACCCGAACCAACCAAACCAGAGGACGAACGTTCCAAGCGTTGCTAAGGCTATATTGTGGCCGGGAATGGGATTGATCTTTCCGTCCTTCCTGTATTTACCGATTCGCGGACCCAACAGCATAGCTCCAGCTAAGGCAGCCCATCCGCCGATGGAATGGACCTGAGTTGAACCGGCAAAATCAAACATGCCGATCTTAGCCAGCCAACCGCCCCCCCAGATCCAGTGACCGACAACCGGGTAGATGATTCCAACCATTAAAAAGCTGAAGATATAGAAGGCGCCGAATTTGATTCTTTCCGCTACTGCCCCAGAAACGATAGTGGCAGCAGTGCCGGCAAAGACGAGCTGGAAGAAAAACTTGGCCCAAAGAGGGGTGCCGGTCCAGTTGAGAGAGGAATAGACCCCTTGGTACGCCTGAGCCGTAGCAGGGCTATTATCCGCACCACCAACAAACCACAGCCCCTGAGTTCCAAAGAAGAGGTTACCGTCACCAAACATGATACCAAAGCCTATGATTAGGAAGGCTAAGGACGAGACCGCAAAGACGATGAAGTTTTTAGCCAGGATCGTCACGGTATTTTTAGCCCGACAGAAACCGGATTCGACCATGGCAAAACCAAGATTCATAAAGAAGACCAGAAACGCGGTCATGAGGGTCCAAACGGTGTCCATGGCAACCTTGGCACCGCCGAGCTGATCGAAGAGCCCTTTGGTAAAGGGCACCGGCTCTGCCCCTGGATCCACTTTCGGAGCCGCCCCAGCAGCCAGCGCCGGGCCAGGCTGAGGCGAGACCTCCTGAGCAGAAGACCAACTGACCAAGTAAACAAACCCCAACAACAGGATCAGAGATATCCACAGTCTTACGTTACTTTCCCTTTTCATTTTTCCTCCTCTTGTTTCCAAGCTTTCAGCGGTCAGCCCTCAGCAATCAGCAATCAGCAAGATTAAAAAATGCTTTAGGACCTAAAAGCTGATCGCCGACGGCTGAACGCTGTTCTTCTTAGATCGCATCCGGACCCTTTTCACCGGTGCGGATTCGGATGACTTCTTCGACTTGCGTAACAAAGATCTTCCCGTCACCGATCTTTCCGGTTCGAGCCTTCTCGGTCAGGACATCAATCACGGTTTGTGCCTTGTCATCGGTCACGAGAATCTCGATTTTGACTTTGGGCAAGAAATCGACGGAGTACTCGGCGCCGCGATACAGCTCCGTGTGGCCTTTTTGGCGTCCGAAACCCTTAACCTCTTCCACCGTCATACCTTGAATTCCCGCCTTGGTCAGGGCCTCCTTGACCTCATCCAACTTGAACGGTTTGATGATAGCTTCGACTTTCTTCATAAGCCCTCCCGAAAAATTCCCTTGCGATCTAACCGACCAGCACCATGCTCTCGTAGGCTGTCAGCAAATCCGGTGCCACCCGACTCGCGCCGGCTACAAAGCGCCGCGCGCGCGTGAAAACGCTGGCTTTTACACAATTTCTTGCCGTATGGGAAAATCGCTCTCGGAGATGAAAGTGCGTACGATTTGAGCGGGCTGCCTAAATTCTAAGCATCAGGTGGGGGGAAGTTGGCCACCAAAGCATTGGCGGAGGGAACCCTTTTCCAGACGAACAGCCTCGAGGAGGGCAAACCAGTGAGTTCTCTGAGATGCTTTTCTTTGACCAAGGCAACCGTCGGTACGGGTTCCCTAAGAAGAGCCTCGATTTCCCCGGGATGGGAGACGACCCGAACAGGTCTCGAGAGATAGTACGAAAGGGAGTCGGCATGGAGCCGAGCGACTCGGAACTCCTTCATCCCGTTCGCGTTGATGACTTGCGCCATCGCCCGGGCGCTTCGAAGCCCGGAGACCTCCGGCGCCTTGACCTTATAAAACCACGCGACGAGCCAGACCACGGAGAGCGAAACGAGAAAAGGGATAGTCCTTTGCCTGCCGATCGCAGACGCGATCAGCGCAACCAAAACGAACAAGGCGGGAGGCCACAGGGGCGCCACGGTCGAAAAATAGTGGGGATAACGCGAGCTCAAGATAAATCCGGTCAATGGGGTGATGAACAAGAGCATGCCGAGCCACAGCAGGCCTGCGCCCAAAATCCAGCGGACACCCGAGGGATGAACGTCCGAGCCGACCGCGACTCGCCGCAACAAATCTCCGGTTAGCAAAGCCAACGGAGGAAAAGCGGGCAGGATATACGTGCCCAGCTTGTTGCGCGAAAGAGAAAAGAAAACGAGCACGGTCACCGCCCATACCATAAGAAAAAACTTTGTCTCTTCGCTCCCCTTCCAAAGCGAGTGCCCGACCGCGGGCAAAAAAAGAACCCACGGGAGAAAGCCACCCACAAGCACGAAAAACAGATAATAAAAGGGCTCCGGATGATCGATCCCTGGCTGCGAGGTGAAAAACCGAAGCAAGTTATGATCCCACAGAAACGTCCAGACGTAAGCCGGATCTCGTAAGCCCGCCAGCAGGTACCAAGGGCCTGCCACCCCCAGGATGACCGCGACACCTTGTCCCGAGCGCAACTCCCGCCAAACTGCCCACTTTTCTTTCCATCCCAAGGCAAGGCCTACGATCAGACACGGGAGAAGCACCCCCACCGGTCCCTTGGTAAGCGAGGCCAGAGCCATGAAGATGTAGAAAGGCCAGATCCGTCGCCCCGACCGGTCTTTGAACCACCAAAGGAAGTAGAGAAGCGCCGAAGTAAAGAAAAAAGTGAAGACCATGTCGATATTGCCAAAACGACCCAGAGCGACAAACTCCAACGATGTGACCAAAACCAGGCTGCTCCAAAAACCCCAGCGCCAATCCTTTAATGCCCCGCCAAAGACATAGACGCAGCCTACGGTAAGGGTCGCCGCGATCGCTGAAGGCAAGCGGACTGCGACTTCACCAAGGCCGAAAAGCTGGAGACCGATTGCAACTAGCCAATAAAAGAGCGCGGGCTTATCGTAGTAGGGTTTCCCGTCGCGCGTCAGCGTCAGCAGATTTCCGGAAGCGAGCAGTTCCTTGGCGATGACCCCGCTGCGACCCTCATCCGGGTCCCACAGCCCGTAGTCACCGAGGCGCCAGAAGAACGCAAGGTAACAGAAGATAAGGAGAACGAGAAAGGCAGCAACCGAAACCGACCGCGACGAATTCAATTGGCGAAACACCTACGATGAGAAAGGGCGGGCAACTCGGCGCGCACCTTGGCGAGATAGCCCAAATCCATTTCCGCCAACACCGCTCCGGCACCGTCCGGTGCCCTGGCTAGAACCTTTCCCCACGGATCCACGATCATCGAGTTGCCGTAGGTGGCGATGCTTTTCGGATTCTTCCCCACCTGGTCCGGAGCGATGATATAGACCTGGTTCTCGATCGCGCGGGCGCGCAGCAGCGGCTCCCAATGCGCCTCCCCCGTCAAGGCCGTAAAGGCAGATGGGATGAAAATGATCTCCGCGCCCTTGTCCGTCAACGCGCGATAGAGTTCGGGAAAGCGCAAGTCATAGCAGATGCTCAAACCCATTCGGCCGATCTCGGTCTCAGCGACGGCGATCTCCTTTCCGGGCTCGCGGGTGGCGGACTCCAAAATGGCCACGCCCCCCGCGATGTCGACATCAAACAGGTGGAGCTTACGGTACCGGACAACGATGTCACCCTGCGGATTGTAAAGCAGGCTCGTGTTATAAGCCTTGGAGCTATCGGGAATCGCCTCAAGAATCGAGCCGGCCAAAAGGTAAAGGCCAAGCTCGCGCGCCAGTTGCGCCATGCGTTCGCTGGAAGGGCCGGGAATCGTCTCCGCATGACTGCGTTCTTCCTTTTTATCTCCACGCCAGTTGAAAACCTCGGGCAAAGCGACCAGCTTGGCTCCCCGACGGGCGGCCTCGCGAATCCAGGCCTCGGCCTCTTCCAGGTTGGCCTTTTTATCCGACATGGCAAGCATCTGAATAGCTGCCGCAAGGAACTTCATCTTGAATACAAGTCAATGGTTATTGGTCAATGGTCGCCGCGGCCTCCCCATTTGATTTTCTTTTTGGGCTTGGGGGTTGGGGGACTATTGACCATTGACGATTGACCATTTACCGATTGAGGAAAACCGGACAAGGGCTTTTTCGCAGAACGTATTCGGTGGTGCTACCCAACACCATCTCGATGATCCGCCGATGGCCATAGGCTCCGATGAAAAGCAGATCGTAACTCAGGTTGACGAGATAATCGATAATCTTCTGCTCGGGA
>JACPAM010000287.1 GCA_016180805.1 Deltaproteobacteria bacterium
GTGTTAACCGTGGTGAAAGCCCTGGGCATCAATAAAGCCTCCCTATATCTTTTGGACGAGGTCAAGGGAGCCTTCGAGGTCAAAAGCAGTTGCGGTTTTTCCGATGACGCCTCGGCGTTGCCCTTTTTCGTACGGGACGATCCGTTGATTCGCCGGCTTACAAGCAATCGCGGGGCCCTCGTTAGGGAGGAACTCCAGTTTGCGGCGGACGGAGCGGCGGACGGGGATCTCGCGCAAAAAATGGGCGAGATAAACGCCGAGGTGACCTTGCCTTTGGTGACCAAGGAAAAGCTGATCGGGCTTCTGAATCTCGGGTACAAGGAAGGCAAGGAGATGTACTCCGACGAGGATCTGGAGCTGCTCTCTACCCTGGGCAACCAGGCGGCCGTTGCTATCGAGAATGCCCGCCTCTATGAAAACCTCAAGCAGTCTCAGAGCATCATCCGGCGCGCGGACCGGCTCGCTTCCCTGGGACAGTTGACCGCGGGTCTGGCCCACGAGATCCGCAACCCCCTGGTGGCGATTCGTACCTTCACACAGCTTTTGCCCGAGCGCTATCAGGACCCGGAATTCCGCAGCAGCTTCCAGGCACTGGCTATGAAGGAGGTCGACCGGATCTGCGGGCTCGTCAACGACCTTTTGAGCTTTGCGCGCCCCTCGGCGCCGAACGTTTCCGCCGAAAATGTCAACGAGATCGTCGAGAGCATCGCGCGAATCCTGGAGACCGAGGCGAAGGAGAAAGGCGTGCAGATCTATCGCCGCTTGGCGCCGAGCCTGCCGAAGATTTTTGTTGACAAGGAACAGATAAAACAGGTATGCATGAACGTTATTCTTAATGCCATCCAGGCGATCGATGGCCGAGGCGTCGTCCAGATCTCGACTCACATGTTCGCTAAAAGCGGGGGCGAACAGTTTGTTCAGATCGGGATACGGGATTCTGGACTCGGAATCGCGGAAAAAGATCTCGAAAACATTTTCAACCCCTTCTTTACGACCAAAAAAGAGGGAAGCGGCCTTGGGCTCTCCATCTCGCATCAGATCGTGCAGGAGCACGGCGGGTACATTACGGTCGAAAGCAAAGCTGGGGAGGGGACAACGTTTTTTATCAACCTACCCGCCCATTACCGTAACCATCAAGGGATAACATCAAGGAATAAAGGGTCGCCCTCAACTCCATGAAGAGGATTCTGGTCGTTGATGAATCTGAGGCGGTTCGCGATACCATAGCCTTCGTATTGGGGCATGACTTCTTAGTTGCCGAACGCGCACCCCTTGCGGACTCGCGGCTGTTAACTCCCGAAGAGACGGAGCTTGATCTGCTCGTTCTTGGAGCTCCCCCGGGTCTGGGCAGCGGCTCTGCGGCCCTGAAGAAAATCGCAGCCCGGGCACCCTGCCCGACGCTTTTTTTGGTAACCTCTAAGGCTTTGGCGCAAGCCAAGGAATCGTCGGGCAAGATCGACTACCTGGCCAAGCCCTTCAATCCGTATGAGTTAAAGGAAAAGGTCGCGCGGCTAGTGGCGGAGGCTGCGTTGCCGGGTGCGATTTCCTCTCCGTCTATTGGTGGTCGAACCGAGCTTTCCCGTTACCTCGACTTCCCGTACCTTCCCGCTCCGATTTCTCGATTAGCCAAAAACTTCGCTCTGACTTCGCTCCCCGTTCTGATCCTCGGAGAGGCGGGGAGTGGGCAGGAAAAAGTCGCCCGCGCTTTGCATGCCCGCAAGGCCGAGGCCGGCCCGTGGGTTGCCGCCTATGCCCCGCAGATCGCCGCCGATCCCTTTCGACACGGGATGAAAAAATTGCTTTCGAGCCAGGGCGAGGAGGTCGGGCGGGTGACGCTTTTTCTCTTTGGCCTCGAAGCCCTGGAAATCGGGGCGCAAGCGTCGCTTCTCACAGTTTTAGAGGAAGCGGAAGGAGACGGACAGGAGGTCTGGCTCCTTTCCAGCTCTCGCGCAGACTTGGTGGAGAAGGTTTATCGGGGCGAGTTTTTGGATTCCCTTTATTATCGCTTGGCGACCCTGACGCTAAGCCTGCCGCCGCTGCGCGAGAGGCAAGCCGATCTTGCGGCGCTCGCGGCATGGCTGGCCGAAGACTACGGCGAGCGGCTCGGCTGCGGGAAGGTTGCGCTCTCCCCGGAGGCTACCCGGCGTCTGTCGAACTACCTGTGGTTTGGAAACCTGGAAGAGTTGGAGACGGTGATCGCTCGCACAGTCGCCGCACACCGGAAAGCCTTGATCGGGGCTTCGGATTTGATTCTGGGAGAACAGGTAGAGGTGGAAGCCTCGTCTGAGGCCGGTGAGGGCGAAAGAGTCCCCGAGCCTTCCAACCCTGGCGACAAGGAGCTGGCCCGCCCCGCCCGTCTGGTTAACGGAGACTATCGGGATATCCGAGTGCTGATCAACGAGCTTGCCCACGAGCTTAAGAATCCGATGGTCACGATCAAAACGTTCACCCAGCTCCTGGACGACCGCTATGATGACGAAGCGTTCCGTGATCGCTTCCAGGAAACGGTGGGCAACGATATCGAGCGTATGGACGAGTTGCTGGAGACGCTGCTGGATTTTTCCCGCTTCATCCATCCGGCCCGCGAAAGAGTCTTCCTTTACGCAGAGCTACGCCGCGTCCTGGAGGAGATCCTCCCCGAATGCGTCAAGCGGGAAGCGACCATCCGTTGGGGGAAAAAGGAGGAATCGAGCGAAGTTTTTGCCGACGGGGAACAGTTGCAGTACGCGTTCGGCAACGTGCTCCGTGCCGTCTTGAGCCAGGTCAAGCCTCAGGGAGAGATTCAGATTGACGTCGAGGGGGAAGGGAAAGTGGCGATTGCCTACGTGCAAGAGGGGGGGCAGATGAGCTCGCTCAGCCACTATCTCGAGCTTTCTTCGCTCCCTGGGGAAGAGGAGGGTCTGCCGCTTCGGATTCTCCTGGCCAAGATCGTGCTGCAACGCCTTGGCGGCGGTCTCGCGGTCAGCCGACTCGAGGGAGGCAGAATACTGATTCGGGCCGACTTGCCGGTCTCGTGATCGGAAGCCGCGCCAAGAAGGGAAGATGAATTCAGCAAGTCTCTTGATCGTCGATGATGAAGCCGGGGTGAGGGAGTCGATCCGCCTTATTTTCGGCAAGCAGATGCGGGTGCTTGAGGCGAGTTCGAGCGATGAGGCGGTCCGTAAGATCCGACAGGAAACTCCCGACGTCATCCTGCTCGACATTCTCATGCCCGGAACCGACGGCCTGGAGACTTTGAAGCAGATCAAGGGCATCCACCCCGAAGGGCAGGTGATCATGCTGACAGCGCTGAATACCGCCCGGACGGCGTTCTCGGCGAAGGAGACCGGCGCGTTTGATTACGTTACCAAACCATTCGACGTGGACGAGCTGCGGCTTAGGGTGGAGCGGGCCTTGGAGAAGACCCGACTTTCCCGCGAGCTCGAGCAGCTCCGCGAGGAGGTGGGGCGCAAATACGGCATCGAGAACATCGTCGGCAAGTCCAAAGCGATGTTGGAGATCTTCAAGGCGGTGAGCATCGTTGCGGGCAAGAAGAGCACGGTGCTCATCATCGGGGAAAGCGGGACGGGCAAGGAATTGATTGCCCGGGCGATCCATTACAACAGCGAGCGGCGGTCGAAGCCTTTCGTCGTGGTCAATTGTGCCGCGTTGCCCGATACCCTCATTGAGAGCGAACTGTTCGGGTACGAGAAAGGGGCGTTCACGAATGCCTACCAGCGAAAGGTCGGCCACTTCGACATAGCGCACGGGGGCACCCTGTTTCTTGACGAGATCGGGGAGATGGGCTTGGGCACGCAGTCCAAGCTGCTGCGCGCTATCGAGACCGAGACCTTCACCCGCCTTGGGGGAACCGAAGAGAGCACGGTCGACGTCCGGATCATCGCCGCCAGCAACCGGGACCTGGAGAAGCTGGCCAAGGAAGGGGGATTTCGGGCCGATCTTTTTTACCGTCTGAACGTCGTGTCTCTGCATTTGCCGCCGCTCAGGGTGCGCCGGGAAGACATCCCTCTACTGGCCGATCATTTTCTGCGCATCAAGGCGCGGGAGAACTCCATGCCATCTAAGACCCTTTCGGCGGAAATCGTCGATTGCTTCATGACCTATCCTTGGCCCGGTAACGTGAGGGAGCTGGAGAACCTGATCGAACGGCTCACTATTTTGTCGCCCAACGAAACCGTCCTGCTTTCGGATCTGCCTCAGGCCATGCGCAACCAGGATCAGTGGGCGACTTTGCGGGAGGAGGTGCTGAGGGGTTCTTGCCCTTTGAGCGATGCGGTGGACGAGTTTGAACGTGAACTCATCCTGAGGGCTCTACAAAAAAGCGGTTTCAACCGCACGAAAGCAGCATCTCTGCTAGGGACCAGCCGAAGGGTGCTGCGTTACCGGATGGAAAAGCTCAAGATTATCGAGTCCGACCCGGGACAGGACGACTCAAAAATGTCCAGGTAGTGAACAAATTCGTCCCTTCAGCCTCCTGCGGTTATCTACCATACCTGGGGCGTCTTAGCTGAGACTCCCCAATATATCGCTTCCCTACCGTAAGGCGTCCACTTCTGGTCCCGGCGGCGCCTCTATCTGTGCCTGTTTCTGTTCTAAATTCATCATTTGGCACTTCCTTTCCCATGGCATGTCAATTGCAAACCGGGAAGCCGACCTCTGAGAGCTGGCACCATGGCGGACAAGCCGAATATTCTCGTCATTGATGATGAGCTGGGGCCGAGGGAGTCACTGAAAATGATCCTTAAGCCCTATTACAATGTCTACACCGCCGAAAGGGGAGGCCAAGCCGTTGAGATTCTCAGTCAGATCCCGATTGACTTGGTGACCGTGGATTTGAGGATGCCCGGGCTTTCGGGGATCAAGGTCTTGGAAAAGGTCAAGAGCCACGATACCGATATCGAGGCGATCATCATTACGGGCTACGGCTCCATGGATACCGCGATCGAAGGGTTGCGGCTGGGCGCTTTCGATTACATTTCCAAGCCTTTCGACGTGGAGCACGTCCTGGATTTGATCCGACGCGCGCTGGAGCGAAGACGGGCCCGGATCAACCTCAGGAAGCTGAAGTCGGAATTTCTCGCCAACGTATCCCACGAACTCAGGACCCCGCTCAGTGTCGTGGTCGGATTCGTCACCCTGCTCCTGGACCAGTTGATCGGAAAGCTGACGGATGAACAGTTGAGGGTGTTGGAGAAGATTTATAAAAACTCCGAGGAGCTTCTTGAGATGATCGATAACGCCCTCTATCTGACCTCTCTCACCAGCGGCAATCTCGCCCGGTCCGAGGAGGAATTCGATATCGGCGTAATGATCCGGGAGACCGTTGCGCGCTATGAGAAGGCGTTGGAGCAAAAGAAAATCCAGATTGCCATCCATTGCCCGCCGCAGGGAATCCACATTCACAGCGACCATTCCAAGGTAGCCCGCATCTTTCAGAATCTGCTCCACAACGCGATCAAGTTCACGCCCGAGGGGCAGATCACGATCAGGGCGCACGGCTCCCTCAACCGGGGAACCGTCGACTTGGAGGTTGCCGATACGGGGGTTGGCATCCCGCTGGAGCAGATCGAGAATTTGTTTCAGCCCTTTCGTCGCGTCGATGCCTCCCCGTGGCGCGAGTTTTCCGGCTTGGGATTGGGTCTGACGGTGGCGCGGCGGCTTACCGATTTTCTCGGTGGCACCTTGGACCTCAAAAGCCAACCGGGTGTCGGCACGCAGGTCCAGTTGAGTTTGCCCTATCGCACGGCGAGTCGGAGGAGCGACGCCGCGGAATCACGGGTATAGGTTTCCTATGATCGAGGAAAAGTATATCTGGTGCCGCAATTGTAACGAGATTCATCACGTGACGCCGTTCGACAAGGCGCCCCGCTATCAGTTCGACCAGGGCGAGCAGATCGAACTCTCCATGGATGACCGGCGTGCCTTTCTCAGGCGTCACTCCGGGCATCGTCTGGAGGGGCTTCAAGGAGTCGGGGAAAGGTACTTTCCGGCCGGTCGGGCTGTGGATCCCATGAGAGTGGGCTTTGTCGAAGTCACGAACGGTAAGGAATCGTTTGTCCTCAGGAGCTTCCGGAACCGCATCGAGGACCCCTTGCATTTTGAGCTGATCCGGGGACGTCTCAGGGCTTCGGGCACAAGCGTGAGCATTCAAGAAAATGAGATCCGGAAAGAGATGAAATATCATTTCCCATGGTGCCCCTCGGAGAAGCCCGATGATGAAGGAATCGAGCTATTCATCAAACTGTTCGCAGAGGCGGTGCGCGGCTCGGATTCGCACCAGATCGAGATGGGCGGCTATGAGGATACCGCCAGCTCGGCCTCCCATGGGGTGTTGAGTTCGGCGGCGATCGAGCGGTTGATCCAGAGATGTCGGCTTCATTTCGATCCGGAGAGATGGTCGGGGCTAATGAGGTTTATTGAGGCCCACCGGGACAAGGATGGGGTCATGACCCTTCGCGTGGTACGGCACTACGAGGTCGACCGATCCCTCGACTAGAACCGATGATCGTGGTGTTAAACCGGCGGAGCATGTGATGGGCATGAAGAGGATCCTGGTGGTGGAGGACAACGAGGACAATCGTGAGATCCTCATCTTTCGCCTCAGGCACTTGGGTGGCTTCGAGATCCTGGTCGCCTCGAACGGCAAGGAGGCTTTAGAGACAGCCGCTCAGATCAAACCCGATCTCATCTTCATGGATCTGAAGATGCCGGTCATGGACGGATTGGAGGCAACCCGGCTTCTTCGACAGTCGGATTGGGGGAAGAATCTGCCGGTCATCGCCATTACCGCGCTCGCGGTGGAAGGAGACCGGGAAAAGGCGCTGGACGCAGGCTGCACGGATTACATCCCCAAGCCCATCACCGACTATTCAATCATCGAGCGCAAAGTCCGCGAGTTGTTAGGCTAGAAAGAGGCGTTGCAGCCGCTGCTTGAGCGGCTAATGGACCCGGGCCGAGCCCGCGATTCAAAGCCCGTGGTGCAGCAAGCCTACGTTCTGCGGGGCGAAAACCAAGTGCACTTCGTCACCAGGCTGGAAAAGGGGAGTTCCTTTGGGATGCACGATATGGGCTTTGAGGGCTCTCCCGCGCACCTCGATTTCGTACTCCACCGACGAGCCCTGGTACGCCAGCGCCGTGACTCTCCCCGATAACTGGTTCATCTCCGATGTTCCCGCATCGGGTGGTTTAAGCTCGACCGCCTCGGGCCGAACGTTCAGCAGCACCGTCTCCCCTTGCTGCGCCCTCGCTGACCCAACAGAAAACGCCGCCCGAATCTGGAGGCCGTTGTCGGTCCGGACTTCTATGAGCGCATCGGCCGCGCGGGTGATCGTGCCGAGAAACAGATTGGACTTGCCCACGAATTCCGCGACAAATCGATCCCCGGGCTCTTCGTAAATTTCGCGCGGGCTTCCTTCCTGGACGATTCTTCCGGACTCCATTACGGCAATCCGCGTCGACAAGGCCAGCGCCTCTTCCTGGTCATGGGTGACGTAGATGGTCGTGATTCCAACTTCCCTCTGGAGCTTAAGGAGCTCGAGACGCATCTCGGCACGCAATTTCGCGTCCAAATTGCTGAGCGGCTCATCCAAGAGCAAAACCCTTGGCTGGATGACTAAAGTGCGGGCGAGGGCGACTCGCTGTTGCTGCCCGCCGGAGAGTTGCGACGGCCGGCGGCCCTCGGTTCCTTTGAGGTCCACCTGTTCGAGGGCCTGCATCACCCGTCTGTCGATTTCCGCTCTGGTGACTTTTCGCTCCCGCAGGCCGAAGGCGACATTCTCGTACACGCTCATGTGCGGCCACAGGGCGTAATTTTGAAACACCATGCCCACATCGCGCCGCCACGGGGGAACATGATTGACGGGCGTTCCGTCCAAGTACACCGTCCCCTCATCGGGAGCTATGAAGCCGGCAATGGTCCGCAGCAGCGTGGTTTTGCCACAACCGCTCGGACCCAGGAAAGTGTAGAACTCGCCCTGCTCGATCTGGAGATGAACCTGACGCAGCACCCATTGCTTGCCGTACCTCTTCCCCACGTTCTCGAGCCTGACCTGCGCCGCCTTCATCATCGTCAGATCCTGAAGGCGCTTCCAGCGCGGCCGCCGAAGACCCGATGCGTGAGATAGGTGCCCGCGGACACGAGAAGGATAGCGACCACGCCCAGCGCGGCGCCGGCCCCCCGCCCTAGAGCGCTCTGCATGTAGACGTAGATGCCGTAAGAGATGGGCCCCATCTCGACCTTCGGGACCAGCATGATGGTGGCCGAAAGCTCCACGCACGAGGTGACGAACGCGATGAGCCCTCCGGCCACGACCCCTCCCGTGATCAGGGGAAGGGTGATTTTTAGAAAGGTCTTCATCCGGTTTGCGCCCAGGTTCTGCGCCGACTCTTCCAGGCTCAGGTGGACCTGCTGGAGTGCGGCGTAGCAGGCTCGCACGGTGTAGGGTAGCCGTCGCATCGTATAGGCGATCACGAGGATCATCCAATGCGAGGTCAGTGGCCCTCCGGCGCCGGGAAAATCCCACCCGTGGAAAACTCGAAGGTAGCCCACGGCGAGCACCACCCCGGGAATCGCCAGCGGGAGCGTGGCGATGGCGTCGAGGAAGTTGCGGCCGGGCAGGCGGCTTCGGAGCAAAAGGAAGGCGATCGCCGCCCCCATCAGTACATCCAAGCCGGCGGCGAGAAGGGTATAGAGGAGAGTGTTTTTCACGAAGTGGGGAGCCCGGAAAAGGATCTCCGTATAGTTGTCCAAAGTGTAAGAGGTTGGCAGGACCGAGAAGCTCCAGATTTTGGAAAAAGACAAAAGGAAGATGCCGATGTGAGGAAGAAGGCTGAGTCCAAGAACAATACCAATGAAACCGAGGACGAACGCCCGGCGGATGCCTCTGATGGGCTTGAGCACCACGACTCCCCGATGAGCGGTCGCGTAATCCGCAAGACTCAAGTATTTCCGCGCCGCGTAAAGGGAGAGTAGGGAAAAGACCACGAGCACAACGCAGATCGCATAGCCGTCGACGTCATCGATACCCACCGTAGTGATGCGCAGGTAAGCTTGCGGAGCAAGAAGGATCTTGTAGTTGAGCATCAAAGGGGTTCCGAGATCATCGATGACCCGAATGAACGTCAGCAGGGACCCGGCCATGAAGCCGGGGAGCATCAAGGGCAGGGTGATGCGTCGAAAGAGACGCCAGCCGTGGCATCCCATGTTTTGCGCCATCTCTTCCAACGACGGGTCTATGTTGGCAAGGGAAACCGCCGTATTGAGCATGATGAAAGGGAAGTAGTGAAGGGTTTGGACTAAGACGACTCCGCTGAGGCCCTCCATGAAGGGGAACGACACGTCGAAGTAGCGCATGAGAAGGAGGTTCACCATCCCGCTTCGCCCGAGAATCAGTTGCAGGGCCACGGCTCCGACGAAGGGTGGAATGACCAGGGGAAGTGTGGCAAGCGTCTGCAGTAGGATCTTGCCGCGGAATTCGTACCGGGCGCTACAATAGGCCAGCGGCACTGCCATCAGGCTGCCGAAAAAAACCACCAGGAGCCCGCTCAGTAGCGTGTTCACGAAAGCTTCGCGGAAGAGGGGTCGGCGGAAGAAATTGACGAAGTGGATCAGGGTGAGATCCCCCTTTTCGTCGGAGAGGGACACCCACAAGACGCGCAGGACGGGATAAAGGATGAAGGCGACCAGGATGGCGATGAGGCTCATCATGATCGCCCCCTGCCACCAGTCGATGCGGGCTGGTAGGCGGATGGTTAGGGCAGCTTCACTCTTGGGCATGCGATGCTTTGGGAAAAAAGTTTTTTACTCTCAGGAAGGACTGAGTTCCCAGGACTGAGGACTGAGCGAGTGAGGGCTCAGTCCTCAGCACTCGTTGCTCCGTGCTCTGTTAAGCTAGCGCGCCAAGCTTGAAGCCTTATTGGCCAGCTCTCTGGCCTTGGCGTAATGGGCCGTGGCGAAACGTTCCCATTCGGTCTCTAGCTGTGCCCTAAGGCCGGACTTCGCCTTAAAGGCGCCCGTCACCTCTTTGTCACTTGCCCGCTTGTCGTTTATGGGTACCTGCGCGGCCAGCTTTCTCGCTTCAGCCACAAGGCTCCGGGCTTGGGAGAGGTCCTGTCCCTTTCCCTTAGTGATGGCTTCCTCCGCCCGGTAAATGGCTCCCCATGCGTCTTTGAGCTCTCGATGACGGAACGTGATGATGTGGTCATAGAGGGAATTGACCACGTCGCGTCGGCCGGAGGAGAGTCGGTTGTTAAATTCCACCCCGCCGAGCTTCATGGTGAACGGGTTGGGATAGTTCTTGGGGCCCTTGGCGTAAAGGTCGGGAATGACCGGGAGCCGGCCGATTTCCGGCGAGAAGAGCACCATCTGCCCCGGCTCGCTCAGCAGGTAATTCACGAAGGCCCTGGCGTTCTCCAGGTTCGGCGCGCTTTTGATGATGGCCACGTTCGCGGGGACGATGGAGGTGAGGGACGGGTAGGCGAAATCCACCGGATGGCCACTCGCGATAGCGGAGAGGCCGAAGAAATCGATGACGATGCCGATCCCGTACTGCCCGCTGATGACCGCCTCGGGAACGCCGAAGCTTCGCTCCGTAACGGCCCCCATATTGCCGCCTGCCTCCAAGAGTAGCGCCCAGCCTTTATCCCAACCGTAGGCCTGCAGGATAACCTCGATGGTGATATGGGTTGTGCCGCTGCGCGAGGGAGCGCTGATGACTAAATGCCCATGATATTTGGCATTGGCCAGATCCGTCCATTCCTTTGGGGGCTGCAGCCGGTGGGCCTGGAGATAGTTTCGGTTCCACATCAGGCCATAGCCGCTCACCGCGAAGCCGAAGAACGTACCGTCGGGATCATGGATCGGGAAAGTGCCGATCTTGGCCGGGATCTTAGCCGTGATCTCTCTGGGTGGCTGGTATTTATCCAAAAGACCATCAGTTTTTAGTGTCTGAAAGGCGTCGGGAGAGCTCACCCAGAAGATGTCCGCCTCCGGCTTCGCCCGGGTTTCCCGGATATAAGTCACGCCTGCCGGAGTGGGCTTACTGTTGATGGTGACCTTTATGCCGGGATTTTTGGCTTCGAAGGCCTTTTTGTAGGTTTCGAACAGTTCTTTTGGGAAAGAGGTTACGATCACCACCTCTTTGGCCCGGGACGTAGCTGTCGCAGCAAAGAAAACGGCCAAAAAAGACAGAACAGCCGCAAAGTTTTTCATGGTCGCCCCCTTGGTTCATGACGGTGACGGTGGGTGGCTGTACCACACCACAAGGCTGAAAAGGTGTCAAGAACTGCCTCTGGGAACCACGCATCACCGGCAGCCGGACCGCACTGAAGCGTATCTGTCGAAATGGGGTAACCGCTCCACATGCAGGCCGACGCTCTGAAAACGCCCATTCAAACCATCGCGATAGCCGGCTTGGATGCTGCGGGGAACAGGCCGTGCCTGGTAAGGAATTCGATCAAAAAGCGATCAAAAAGCCAAGGCTGCTCCATCTGACAGGCGTGGCCCGCTCCCGGCAACACCTTCAACTCGCAATTCGGTATACGTGCCTTAAGCGCGAAGGCTCTCTGATGGGCGCTGTCCTCGCTCCCGGTCAGGATCACAGTTGGACAGGCGATGCGCTCAGGATTCGGCTCCGTTCCGGAAACCCCTTCATCCATCATGCGTGCTCCGCCTCGTTTATCCGAGGACACCGGGCCTGCCGGCCCGGCTCGAATTCGGCCAATTCCGGAATCCGTTCGTTGCAGGCCGGTACCATTCGCGGACAGCGTGGGGCAAAGGCACAGCCCGGCGGCATGTCCGTCGGGTCAGGCGGCGCGCCGGGTATCGGTGTCAACAGACCGCTGTGCGTGCTGGCATGCACCGTCGAGCCGAAAAGGCCGATTGTGTAGGGATGCCGCGGGGAGTCGATCACTTCGGAAATCGTGCCGGTTTCGACAAAGCGGCCGGCATACATGACTGCCACTCGGTCTGCGATCTCGCAAGCCACGCTCAGGTCATGCGTGACAAAAATCGTCGCCATGCCCAGCTTGCGTTGCAGTTCTCTGAGCAGCAGCAGA
>JACPAM010000288.1 GCA_016180805.1 Deltaproteobacteria bacterium
CAGGTTGAAACATTTAGTGACAGAAGAATTCGAAAGATAAAAGATGCGTTACGGCTTTGTCATCGACCACAATCGCTGCATCGGGTGCCACGCCTGCACCGTAGCGTGCAAGGAAGAACACAACGTGCCCGTCGGGGTCTTTCGGACCTGGGTCAAGTACATCGAAAAAGGCGAGTTCCCCAACACCAGGCGCCATTTCGGCGTGCTCCGGTGCAATCACTGCGACGACGCGCCGTGCGTTGAGATCTGCCCGACCAAGGCCCTCTATCGGCGGGCGGACGGGATCATCGATTTCGACAACGAGCGCTGCATCGGCTGCAAATCCTGCATGCAGGCATGCCCTTACGATGCCCTCTACATCGATCCGCGCACGAACACTGCCGCCAAGTGTAATTATTGCGCTCATCGGGTGGAAGTGGGCTTGGAGCCTGCTTGCGTCATTGTCTGTCCGGAGCAAGCGATCATCGCCGGCGACCTGGACGATCCGGCCAGCCGGATTAACCATCTCGTTGCCATGGAGAAGGTCAGCACGCGCAAACCCGGGAAGGGAACCAGGCCGAAACTCTTTTACCTGGGAATCGATGAGGACCTGCTCGAACCGACCCGGGTGGAGCGCCAAAACGGCCATTTGTGGGCGGACAAAAACCCGAGAGAGGATTTCTACGCGTTTGCGCGCGATCGCAACAACAACGGTGATAATAGTCACGCGCCGGCCTCGGGTAAAGCCAGGGAGGTTTATGACGTGTCTCATTCCCGGCCGTGGGGGAGGAAGATCGCTTCCTACCTCTGGACCAAGTCGATCGCGGCCGGGGTGCTTTTGGTGGCCGCGCTCCTTCTCGAATTGGGTCACCATGGAGAAAGGGCTCTCCTGACGCTCGCCAGCCCGATTTTGAGTTTGTTTTTTCTCGCTGTCACGATGTTGCTTCTGATCATCGATCTTAAGCGGCCCGAAAGGTTTTATTATCTGCTCACCAAGCCGAACCCAAATTCCTGGGTGGTTTTGGGAGGGTATATTCTCGTTCTGTACGGTGTTTTGGGAGGGTCGTGGCTCCTTTGCGCCATTTTTCGCGCTCGCGTTCCGGGGGTTCTCATCTGGCCGACGGCCATCCTGGCCGTTGGGGCTGCCTGTTACTCGGCTTTTCTTTTCGCTCAGGCCAAAGGGAGGGATCTGTGGCAAAGTCCGCTCCTGCTCTGGCATCTCCTGATTCAAGCGCTAACGGCCGGTTCGGCGACGCTCATACTGGCGGCCGTGATCCTTAGATCGGCTCCGGTGCTGATTGATCGACTGGAAAGCTTCCTTGCCCTTTCGCTGTTGCTGAGCTTGGGAATGATTCTGGGCGAGCTTTATCTCACGCACGTGAGCGAGGATCTCAGGAGGGCTACAGACCTATTGAAGACAGGTGCCCTCAGTGGGAGCTTTTGGGGGATGGTAGTCGGAGTCGGGCTTTTATTGCCGCTCGTGCTGCTCGCATGGTCGGGTGATTCCCCAGCGATTTCTGGTGCGGCTTCGGTTTTTGCTCTGGCCGGGCTGTGGTTTTTTGAGGACCTGTGGGTGCGGGCCGGGCAGGCGGTGCCGCTCAGTTGAAACATTCAATGCAAAATGCACAATGCAAATTTTAAAGTGCAAAACGGCGGAGGATTCGGAAATTTTCACTTTTGCATTTTGCAATTTTCATTTTGCAATGAAGCGGACTTGAAGAAGTGACAGGTCACATGGAGAAAGAGCTACAACCCCTTCACCCCGTGGCAACAACTCTGGAAACGCCGAAAGGAGGCCTGGCGAGTTATCCTCCTCCTGAGCGATGGGACGATTGGAGAGAGTACGATCCGGCTCACTGGCCCAGGAGAGTCGAGCGACACTACATGCTCATTCCGACCATCTGCTTCAACTGTGAAGCGGCGTGTGGGTTGCTCGCCTATGTGGACAAGGAGAAGCTTTCCATCCAGAAATTCGAAGGTAACCCCGTCCATCCGGGGAGCCGCGGGCGCAACTGCGCCAAAGGTCCAGCTACGATCAATCAGGTTACGGACCCGGAGCGCATCCGCTACCCGCTCAAGCGCGTCGGGAAGCGGGGAGAGGGAAAGTGGGAGCGGGTGAGCTGGGATGAGGCTCTCGACGACATCGCCGCGCGGGTTCGCGCGGCGCTCGTGGAGGATCGGCGCACCGAGGTGATGTACCACGTCGGACGGCCGGGACATGAGCTCGTCTATCACCAAAGGATCTTTCATGCGTGGGGAGTCGATGGCCATAACAGCCACACCAACGTTTGCTCGGCCTCGGCCCGGGCCGGCTACGCCTTCTGGCATGGGCTGGACCGTCCCTCGCCGGATCATGCCAATGCCCGTTTCATTTTGCTCTTGAGCTCTCATCTGGAGACCGGCCACTACTTTAACCCGCATGCGCAGCGGATCATCGATGGAAAGTCGCGGGGCGCAAAGATCTGCGTCATCGACACGCGGCTCTCGAACACCGCCTCCATGGCGGATTATTGGCTGTCGCCCTGGCCGGGAAGCGAGGCGGCCCTGCTCCTGGCCATGGGCCACGTCATTTTGAAGGAAGATCTTTACAATCGGGAGTTCGTGCGCAAGTGGGTCAACTGGGAGGAGTACCTGCGCGAGGAACATCCGGAAAAGTCGCAGGACTTCGAAAACTTTTTGTTCATCTTGAAACAGCTCTATGCCGACTTTACGCCGGAGTTCGCGGCGCGCGAGTCCGGCGTTCCCGCGGCGGCGATCGTCGAAGTAGCCCGCGAGATCGGACGCGCGGGCTCAGCGCTGGCCACGCACGTCTGGCGCAGCGCCGCGGCTGGGAACCTAGGCGGCTGGCAGGTGGCCCGGGCGCTTGAGCTTGTGGTCGTGCTCGTTGGCGCCGTGGCAACGCCGGGAGGCACGGCGCCTAGCGGCTTCAACAAGTTTGTTCCTGCTCCGCCTTTGATGCCGCCGCCCGCGAAGGTATGGAACGAGCTACTGCTGCCGCGGGAATACCCGCTCTCCTTTTTCGAGATGAGCTTTCTTTTGCCGCACTTTCTTAAAGAGGGCAGGGGAAAGGTCGCCATGTATTTCACCCGCGTCTACAATCCGGTTTGGACCAATCCCGACGGCATGAGCTGGATCGAAGTCCTGAGCGACGAGAGCAAGGTCGAATGCCACGCCTGTTTGACGCCGGTGTGGAGCGAGACAGCGTGGTTCGCCGATTACGTGCTGCCGATGGGTCATGCTTCGGAGCGCCACGATCTGATGAGCCAGGAGACGCATGCGGCGCGCTGGATCGGTTTCCGGCAACCCGTGTTGCGCGTAGCCCTGGAGCGACAAGGCAAGAAGTTCAGGCACACCTACGAGGCGCATCGCGAAGCCGGGCTCGGCGAGGTTTGGGAGGAGGACGAGTTCTGGATCGAGCTTTCCTGGCGCATCGATCCCGACGGCGCGCTCGGAGTGCGCAAGTATTTCGAATCTCCCTACCGGCCCGGCGAGAAACTTAGCGTAGAGGACTTTTACCGCTGGATATTCGAATACAGCGTACCGGGATTGCCGGAGGCGGCCGCCAAAGAGGGGCTTAAGCCGCTCGAATATATGCGGAGATACGGCGCCTTTCTTGTCCACGATGAGGTTTATCGCACCCATGAAACCAGGCTCGAGGCTCGCGAGTTGGAAGGCGCCGAGATCGATCCCGTGACGAACGTGATAAGCAAGGGCGGTAATCCCCTCGGGGTTGAGATCGAGGGCGATGCCTACGTCGGCTTTCCCACCCCGTCGCGCCGGTTGGAGTTCTACTCGAAGACGCTGAAAGAATGGAGTTGGCCGGAGCATGCTATCCCGGGCTACATCAAGAGCCACGTCCACTGGGAGAACATCGATCCGGGCAAAGGAGAGATGCTCCTCTTACCGACGTTTCGCCTTCCGACACTCATCCATACCCGATCGGGAAACGCGAAGTGGCTCTACGAGATCTCCCACCGCAATCCGCTCTGGATCCATCCCAAAGACGCCGAGAGGCTCAAGCTCCGCACCGGAGATCTTCTCAAGGTCCACACGGAGATCGGCTACTTCGTGGACAAGGTCTGGGTCACGGAAGGCATTCGACCCGGCGTTATTGCCTGCTCGCACCACCTCGGTCGTTGGCGGCTCAACGAAGAGCTGGGGGGCGAGCGCTGGTCGACGGCTTTGGTGGATCTCAAGCCTGTCGGCCACGGGAAGTGGATGATGCGCCAGGTACATGGCATTCGTCCGTTCAAGAGCGAGGATCCGGATTCCGAGCGGATCTGGTGGGAGGACGGCGGTGTCCATCAAAATCTCACCTTCCCGGTGCAGCCTGATTTCGTCAGCGGGCAGCATTGCTGGCATCAGAAGGTGCGGGTCGAGGGGGCGGGAGCTGAAGACCGCTACGGCGACATCTTTGTCGACACCAACCAGGCGCACGAAGTCTACAAACGCTGGCTCAAGATGGCCCGCCCTGCGCCGGGCCCTGATAAACTGCGCCGCCCGCTGTGGCTGCCGCGAGCCTACAAGCCGGCGGATGAAGCCTATTATCTAAAGGAATAGTTTTCAGTTTTGAAGTTTGAACTAAAAATTCTACTCTGCCGACTGCTTGCGGCTGTCTGCCTGCTGGTTAGATGCCTTCGCCCTTTCCCCGCTGCGTTCCCTGGATCGGCGTGCGGTTCCATTCGAGCGCTTCTTGGATCTTGCGCGGCAGGGGTGGCCTGCGGTTGGTCATAAAGTTGATGAATTCCTCTTTCGAAGAAATCAGAAGCCGCGGATTGCTCTTTTTCTCGTCTCCCAAGGTGGAGACGGCGTGGCGATAATCATGCGCCGGGTAAATCCGCAGGTGATCCCCCAGGGCCACAAGCCGCTGCAGGCTCTCATACTGTCTTTCCGCATTTCCACCGGGAAGATCGGTCCGGCCGCACCCCCCGATCAGAAGCGTGTCTCCGGTGAAGACGCGATCGCCTATGACCAAACACGTGCTGTCCTCGGTGTGGCCTGGGGTGTGAAGGACTTCGATCGCGATATCCCCGCAGCGAACAACTTCTCCCTCGTCGACGCGGACATCCACGTAGGGCGCCTCCGAGGCGCGATGCATGACCACCTTCATGGCCGCGCGGTCGCGCAGTATCTTGCATGCTGAAGCGTGATCGGCATGGGTGTGCGTGTCGATCGCGTAGGTGAGCTCGATAGAGAAATCGCGTGCCAGGTTAAGGTACTCCTGGATCTTATCGACCTCGGGATCGATGACCAAGCCGACTTTCTCGCTCTTGGAGCCAACGATGTAGGAGAGGCAGCCGCTCGAACGAATTTGTTCGAAGAGGATGCTCTTTTCGTCCATTTTCAGACCCCGCGAGCCAACGCTTGCGTACGTTTGGTTTGCGTCCAAAATTTAGGGGCTTCGCGGCTCCCTTCGCTCCACGGCCTGCCGCATTGACCCTTCCGGGACTTGCATGGATAGGCTCCCTCGGGGAACGCGCTCTCGGCTGCGGCCGATGGGTCTGTGCCATGAGTCGTACCTTCTGTAATCGGACGTCCGCAGCCTCGCTCGCGCTCCTCTCGGTCGCTGTGTGCTGCTCCGTGCATGTTCCGCTCAGAGAGCCGCCTTACCCTTCTACCCTTGATATTTGGTGCCTTCGTAGGTTTATACCCGCGTTGCCGTCCCCTTGGCGAGGTTGTAGCGATATCGTTCCACCTTTTCCAGATCCGTGCTGAGAAAGCGAAAGACAACGGCGGGTCCCTCTACCGCATGGACGGAATGGATATCGCCGGGAAGATAAGGATAGACGACGCCTGGAGTCAGCCGGTGGAGATCTTTTCTCACCAAGGCGGCGCGTTCGGGATCCTTGCCATCGTCGGTTCGCCGGTAGACCGTGATGTCCGTGACCCCGCTGTAAGCGCCGTAAACCACCCAGCAAGGGCCGTGGTCGTGGGGGGTATTTGCGTGTCCTTTTTGATGCACATGGCCCATCTGAATAAAGCCGTGCTCCGGGTCGCGGTAGAGTTCGCGCCCCGGCTTTGCCTCTCGGATCAATTCCGCCATCCAGGGCTCCTCGGGTGGGGTCGAGGCCAGAAACTTTTCCATAAGCGCTTTGACCATGAACGGAAGTTGCGGATCTTTGCCGTTGCCCCAGATGGAATGGATTTGTTCGATGTATCTCTCGAACGAATTCTCCGCCTTCGCCACGCTGATAGCCATTGTCTATCCTCCTTTCCGGCATCTACATTTATCATTCTCCCGCCCTGTCCGTCCAGAGATCTCAAATGACGAAATTTTTTGGCAGAGAGCCAGGGAAGCGTTGACAGATCCAGGGCGGCTTTGATAGCTGTGAATTGATGACCCGAACGGAAGAGATGCCTTGGCGATAGACCAGCAAGAACTGCGCCGTATCATGGGCCATTTCGCAACCGGCGTCGCCGTCATCACGACCAAGGACAAAGACGGGACCTCCTTCGGGCTCACCGCGAACGCCTTCACTTCTCTGTCGCTCGATCCGCCGCTGGTGCTGGTTTGCATCGATAAGACGGTGCAGTGCTATCCTTGCTTCGAGGAGTCGAAGCTTTTTGCCGTGAACATTCTCAACGAGGAGCAGGAGGAGATCTCGCGGCGCTTCGCCACTAAAGGCATTGAAAAATTCGCCGGACTCAAGTGGCGAACGAGCGAGCGCGGTCTTGCGCTCCTGGAAGGAGCGGTCGCCCACATCGAATGCAAGATCGTCCAGGCCCATGAGGGCGGCGATCACACCATCATGGTCGGCGAGGTCCTGAGCGCGTGGGCTGACGGTGATCGCCCGCTGCTTTTCTTCAAAGGTAAGTATCACCGCCTGCCGTAATCTTTACTACGAAAAATCGCTTTCTTTCCAGATTTCTTCCAAGATCCGGACGGAACCGGGCGCTCACCTCCGGAGTTCTCTTCTAGGGAGCGCTGGTCCTTCTTCATCAGAAAGGTCTACGCAACAGACCCTCTTACCTGCCTCAAGTATCAGGGAGAGGTGAGCATCGTCAGCTTTATCGACCACCTGGCAGTGATCAGAAAAATCCTGCTATGTGGATTGTCTGCGCTGCTCGTTCCAACCCGCCAGCAGGTACCAAACCGTCATGAGCGCCACAACGCACCAGACCGCCCCTGCCCACCCGACGAGATCAGGAAGAAAAAGCGCCGAGCCGAGTTTTCCAAGAAGCTCCACGCGCACTAAGAGCAACCGGGTCGCCGACGCCCCGACGGCGAAGCACAAGACAGCCACCCAAAGCTTGATGTGACCTTCTCCGGCCCGCCAGATAGAGCCCGCGCCGCAACCTCCGGCAATCACCATACCGACTCCGAAAAGGCTCCCACCCACCAAGGCCCCAAACCAGAAGGATGAGAAGACCCACTCCGTTGAATCCCTCAGATCCGTGGCCTTGAGAATCGAGAAGCCGATCATGCTCAACGTCAGGGCTAAGGCCGCGGCTTGTGTGTGTTTACTTTCCCCGCTCATGAAAGGCTCCCGAAATGCCCGAACAAGACAGAAACGAGAGCGCTGAAAGACCACTCCGAAGGCTACACCGAAAAGGAGAAAAGTCGCCTGAGGGGCATAACCGAGCTGCCGATATATATTGGCAACGATAAGGAGAGCAAAGAAGACAAGGAAGCCAATCAAGGGCTGAAGCCCAAAAGAGGCAGAGGACGGCGTTGCTGGAGGAGGCTCGCAGGGAGATTGAAATTGAGCATCCGCTGGAGACCGCGCGAGATGCGCTTCCCACGATAGATACCTGGTCCCCAAAAAGGCCCCGACTGCCAGGCCCACCATCATGGCAAGACCGCTCAGCGAAAGCGCGGAAAGGGCGCTAAAGAAGCCTCCGATATTACAACCGAAGGCCAGCACGGCGCCCCACCCCATCATGAGGCCACCCAGTGCTCCCTTAACCAGTTCTGCCACCGGCGCCATCCGTACGCCGAACTCGCGACCGAGCAGAGCGGCGGAAAATCCTCCCAATAACAGACCGAGATTCAGGACCGAACCCGAATAAAGGAGCGGAGACAAGAGATCGGGCTGGTTGATCATTCCGACGGACCTAAATAGCCAGTCACCCCAGTTGCGGATTCCGTCCGACGCCGTCCAGGGGCGGTCGAAGGCGAAGAGAAAAACATTGAGGGAAGCGATTACCAGAGCCGATGTTAGCACGGGCCATGGGCGTCCAAACACTCTTTCGTACTGCTCACGCAAGAAGGCGCGAAAAGTTTCCGAAGCACCGGCCATGGAACCTACCTCAAACTTGCTTAGTTTATCCAAGAATAGACAACTGGCGGGAAGCCGCGAAGGTCCTGTGAAAAGATTACCGTTAGAGCTTTAGAACTTAATCTCCGCGGTCTCTCCGTAGCGCTTCCCTGTCGTATCCAGAAAGGTTACCGTGAGTTTTCCGGGTCGGTCAACTTTCAGCGGAAAGGTAAAGATCGGATTCTGGCTCACCGCCTGGGTCGTTTCGCCTCGCATGACCTCTTTGCCGTTATACGTCACCATCACGGTATGGATGAAATTGTAGTTTTTCCAAATGAGATTTCCCTGAGTATCCCTTTGCACCGTCTCCATGGGATGGATGATGAGGCTTCGCACGCGAATCACTTCGCCCGGCTTGATGGTCGAAGGAAGCCGAATCCTCACCCTGCCTGTGTCCGCCATCTCGTTGCTCCCTTAGAAACTCTTAGCTTTGGGGCACATCTCCACAACCACTTACGGTTACTCTGACGTGCTTGCTCGCCGCGTAGAGAATCCCATCGTTCATCTCAACCACTGCCCGCACATCCGTCGTCGCCGCCAGTCGAATGCTGGTGGCAATGAAAGCCCTTCCGGCCTCAGGCGCGAGCGAGAATTTAGCGATCATAGGGCGCCTGTTCTTGTCGGAAATAATGTAGATGTTGCTCACGTAGGCTGCCGTTGTCATGGGGAGGTTCGCCTCCACGGTAACGGCGACGTTAGCGCCATCCTCCGCGATCAGCGGAAGCTCGAGTCTAACCTTGCCGTCGCCCTGGTTTAGCGGCCGGTTGCCAAAAAGCCGCCTCAACGTAGCTTCAACTCTCTCCTCCGGCAGCGGCAGCCCCAAAGAGGCTGCCTGTCCCGGAGCCTCGGCCCCAAAGAGAAGCTCCCTGGCTACCGCAGTGAGCGCTATGACAGCCCCTAGGCACCGTAAGAAAGCGCGCCTGCTGAGCCCACCGCTTTTTTCGACAAGCTGCCTCACCTGGATTGCCTCACGATACGTGGAATAAATCCTAATTGATTTAGAGCTGCCGTTCAACACGTTGGAGACAAACGTCGAGAACGCTTGACACATATCTTTCCTTTTCGGGATTCACCCCAAGACCGGGGAATTGAATAATAAGCGAGTAGATCGCTCAGAAATCATTGGGGGAAGAAGCCGTGAAAAATATGACAAACTCCGAGGGCACTTGACATATACCTTTCCTTTCGGTATTCACGCAAAAGTGGGGATTAAACAATAACCGAGTAAACCACTCGGAAATTAACGAGGGAAAAAGCCATGAACAATATGACACGCAGAGCATTCCTCAAGGCTTCGGGGATCGGGATGGCGATCCTGGGAACCGGGGGGTTGAGCAGTTTTGCCGCCGGCACAAAAGGCCGCCGGGTGGTCGTTATCGGAGGAGGTTGGGGAGGCGCCACGGCTGCCAAATACGTGCGCTTGGCGGATCCGTCCATCGAAGTCACTCTGCTCGATCCCAACAAGCAATTCATCTCCTGTCCGTTCAGCAACCTCGTCCTGAGCGGCGTGGAGTCGATCAAGAGATTGACCATCAGATACGACAGCCTGAGAAAACATGGGATGAGAATCCGGCATGAAGCGGCAACCGCCATCGAGCCGGACAAGAAGCGGGTCCGAGTCGGCAACGATTACCTCGAATATGATCGTCTCGTCGTTTCGCCGGGAATCGACTTTCAGTGGGACCAGGTGGAGGGGTTAGAGGCAGCTAAAGATAAGGTCCTGCACGCCTGGAAAGCAGGCCCCCAGACAGTTGAACTTGCGAAACAACTTCAGGCGATACCTGACGGCGGCGTGTTCGTTCTTGCTGTGCCGCTCGCCGCCTTCCGCTGTCCTCCCGGCCCCTATGAACGAGCCTGCCAGGTCGCTTGGTATCTGAAAAACAAGAAGCCTCGGTCGAAGCTGATCGTCCTTGATGCTAACAAAGACATCGTGTCAAAGGGCGGTTTGTTCAAAGCAGCTTGGAAGGACTACCCCAACCTCGAGTATCGGCCCGCGAGCAAAGTGGAAAAAATCGATACCAGCGACCGCGAGGTGACCACAGAGATCGGCGACAAAGTCAAGTATGATGTCATCAACCTGATTCCACCCCAGCGGGCGGGCGCGATCGCGGTTCAGGCGGATCTGGTGGGGGCGGACAAACGGTGGTGCGAAGTCGACCATGTGACCTACGAATCGGTCAAGCACAAAAACATTCACGTTGTCGGTGATTCGACGATCGGCCTGCCGGTGCCGAAATCCGGCAACGTTGCTAATGCGATGGGAAAGATCTGCGCTGTCGCCGTCGCACACCTGCTTAACGACAAAGAGGTCCCGCCCATGCCACCGGGCAACACTTGCTACAGCTGGGTCAATGACAAGGAAGCGATCGCCGTCGTGAACTCCTACAAGATCGAAAACCGTAAGGTCGTCCAGATCGAGCAAAAGCTCACCCCGCACAAGAGCGTCGCGGTAGCCCAGAACTCGCTCGCCTGGAGAACCAGCATCTGGAACGACATCTTAGGTTGAAAAGGAGAATGCCATGCGGAAGTCTTTAAGTCTTTCAGTTTTTCTTACAGCCTTTGGTTTGATGCTTCTGACATTGAGCGCCGATGCCGGCCCTCTGGACTCTCCCGGCGCTTCGAACGCCCTCGTCTGCAGCGCCTGTCACGGCTTCGGCGGAAATAGTCCCGGCAGCACGGTCCCGATTCTCGCTGGGATGTCGCCCGCGTACTTCAAAAAAGCGATCCAGGACTACGCTGAGGGAAAGCGCCCCTCGCCGGAAATGGAACCTTACTCGAAATATGTTCTTCAGTCGGGGCTTGACGAGATCGCCGCCTACTTTGCGGAGCAGAAAAAACTGCCGCCGAGGCTCAAACCTGACCCGAACGCCGTCAAGCGGGGGATGGCGATTGCCGCGCAATGCACCGTTTGCCACAACCCGCGGGGCGAAGGCGATCCGGAGAGAGGCTTCCCGGATCTTCGGGGCCAGCCGGCCGGCTACCTCGAAGCCCAAACGGCTCTTCTGAAAGAAGACAAGAGAAAACTGCAGGACGCCATGCTCGACGATCTAAAGAAGAAACTCCTGAAGCGTCTCAGCAACCGGAATATCGCCGACGTCGCCGCTTACTATTCAAGCCTGAAGTAGAGGAAAAGTAACGAGCGCGCAGCATGCACTCACCCTCTTGACACCTGAAAGTAATTTCAGTATATCCCTTTCATGCTCTCCCAACTGACCCCGAGGCAGAAGCAGATCTACGAGTTTCTCCTGAAGAGCGTCCGCGAGAAGGGCTACGCCCCCTCAATCCCGGAGATCGGCAGGAGATTTAAAATTGCCTCCACCAACGGGGTCTCCGATCACCTGAAAGCTCTAGAGAAGAAAGGATATATCCGCAGGGTCGGGAAGAGGGCCCTGGAGATCCTGACGCCTTTGGGCCGGCCCGCTCTCACCAACGCCAGGGAGATTCCCATCCTGGGCAGGGTCGCTGCGGGAAAGCCGATTTTGGCCGAGGAGAACTTCGGGGGATTTCTGACCGTGGCAGGCGCGATGGCGCAGGGGGAGGTCTTTGCCTTGCAGGTCAAGGGGGACAGCATGATCGAGGCGGGCATCCTGGATGGCGATTGGGTGATTGTGAAGTGTCAGGAGACAGCGGCAAACGGCGAGATCGTCTGTGCCCTGATCGACGGCGAGGCTACGCTGAAGCGATTCTATAAAAGCGGCGATGGCGTGACTTTGCAGGCGGAAAACAAAAGTTATCCTCCGATTACGGTCTCCAAGGGGGAATTCCGCATCCTGGGGAAAGTCACAGGGCTGACAAGGAAGTTCTAGAAATGCGCTTCCTCTAAACGTTTTGAACCCTTTGGACGAATGGAACGTTTTGAACCTCGGCACTCGAATGAGTGCCTATGAGGCGGAAGCCTGCGGCGATTCTGGAATAGGGAGTAGTGCGTGAATCTTTTCCCTGCGGAAAAATTCAAAAGGTCTGTTGACTCTGCTCAGCCAGAGCTATGGGGACACCGGGGACAGGCACCGCTTCGCGGAGCCAGTCCCCTGCCAAAGCCGTGGGCTCTCGCTGAGGTCGCCGGGCGTCTGGCGGAGATCTCCGGATCGGGGGCTACGGCCGCGCTCACGCTCGCTTTCGGCCTGGTATTGGAAGGGCAGCGGCAGGGCGAGCTTGTGGGCTGGGTCACCACCGCGGAAAGTTCTTTCTATCCTCCGGATACTGCCCAGGAAGGCGTGGATCTCGATGCTTTGGTGGTCGTTCGTGTTCCTGCTCAGGCCATTCCCCGCGCCGGAGAAAAGCTTCTGAGATCGGGCGCTTTTGGTCTGGTGGCGCTCGATATCGGCGCCACCGACATTCCGATGCCGCTCCAATCACGTTTGTCCGCGCTCGCCCTACAGCACCATACGGCTTTGGTTTGTCTCACAGAGAAAGGGAGCAGGGAGCCGTCGTTAGGATCGCTCGTCTCGCTACGGGTTGATGCCGAACGAAGGCGGGCCTCCGACCGGTTCGCGTGCGAGCTTAAAGTTCTCAAGGACAAGCGTCGAGGACCCACTTGGACGCAGACGGAGCCGTGCTGTGGACCGGCTGGCTTGTGCTAATCTTGCGGCCTTCCCGCTTCAGCTTCTCTTAAGGCGCCATCCTGAATGGGCCGTTCACCCCGCAGCCGTGGTCGCCGAGGATAAGCCACAGGCGCCGATCCTCTGGGTCAACGAGAAGGCGCGACGGGCCGGAGTGCTCTACGGTCTCCGCTATGCTGCGGGTTTTTCTTTGGCACCCGACCTGCGCGCTGGCGTGGTCTCGCCGGACGAGATCGAGAAGGAAATCGCCGCACTGACGAGCTGCTTCCTCCGCTTTACCCCCGGGGTCGAGCCTTCTAAGGAAGAGCCCGGAGTCTTTTGGCTCAGCGGGAGCGGACTCAATCTTCTCTATCCCTCTATGAAAAAATGGGCGCATGCGGTCCAGGCAGACATCGAGGCTCGAGGTTTCTACGGCAGCGTCGTGGTGGGATTCACGCGCTTTGGCACCTATGCGGTGGCGAAAGCGCAAGAGGGAACGGCGCTCTTTGGTGATCCCGCTGAGGAGCGGGCGGCGGCGCGAAAGGTGTCTCTCGATCGTCTCGATCTGGAACCAGACCTTCGCGATACGCTCTTTAAATTGGGGATAAAGAGCGTGGGCGCGTTTCTTTCTCTTCCGGCCGGAGGATTGTACGAGCGCTTCGGACCGAAAGCCTATTATCTTCATCGAATGGCCTGTGGTGATCTGTGGACGCCGCTCAAGCCGTGTGTCCCTGAAGAACCCATCCGGCAGAGGCTCATCCTCGATGATCCGGAGGTGGATGCCACACGCCTCCTTTTTCTCATCAAGCGGCTCCTCCATCCCATGTTGGCGGCTCTCGCTGGCCGAGCCGAAGCGCTTGCAGGGCTCGTGCTTCGCTTTCTTATCGATCGGAGCGGTTGGCGCGAAGAGCGTGTTCGCCCCGCTGTGCCTACATTGGATGGAGTCCAGATACTCGACCTGGTTCGCCTGCGCCTGGAGGCCGTGGGATTTTCTGCGGGCGTGGTGGAAATCGAGCTGATTGCGGAGGGGAGCCCGGCCACGTGTGATCAACTGCGCTTTTTTGCTGAGCGGCCGATGCGCGACCTCGATGCCGCCAACCGGGCGCTGGCCCGGCTGCGCGCCGAGTTCGGCGATAAGGCGGTGGTGCGGGCAAGGCTCACCAACGGGCATCTCCCCGAGGCTCGCTTTACGTGGGAGCCGCTCAGCCGCGTCGCGCTCCCCCGAAACGATTTGAACGGATTGAACGACTTGAACTGCCCGACTGCTAAAGTGTTGGTGCGCCGGATCCTTGCAAAACCGCTCCCTCTGCCTTCATCGCCACGGACGCACGATGATGGCTGGCTTCTTCTGGGGCCGAAATATGGAACGGTGGAGAAGCTTTCCGGGCCCTATGTTTTCTCCGGTGGATGGTGGGCACGCGAGATTCAGCGGGAGTACTACTTTGCCGAGACCCGCCGCGGCGACCTCCTATGGGTTTATTACGATCGGGTGCGCCGCAGATGGTTTCTGCAAGGGCGGGTGGAATAGCGCGTAACAGGTTCAAGTCGTTCCAGTCGTTTGAGCCGTTTGAGAGGTTTCAAGGATCCTCGAACCATTCGAGCGTTTCGAACTAATCGAACGAGTAAAACGGTTAGCTCTCAACTCTATGTGGCGCTCGATCAGGGCTATATCGGCGAAGGCGCGTTTGACGGTATTATGAAGTCGTCCAGGCGGCTGTCGGTTATGATTAGCAACTTTGTCGTTATCCGAAGAACAGCTCCATGAAAGGTCAGAAGTTTAAAAGGCCCTGATAACCGTTCGAACGATTCAAACGGCTCGAACGAATCGAACGGTTGATGTCCTATGCGGAAAAATCCTGCTATCTGTCGTTGCCCTTGGGTGGATCTTCGCAAGCCGGATTACGTCAATTACCACGACAAGGAATGGGGCGTGCCTGTTCATGACGACCGGCGCTTATTCGAATTCCTCACCCTGGAAGCCGCTCAAGCCGGACTGAGCTGGTATACCGTGCTGAGAAAGCGGCAGAACTACCGAACGGCCTTTGAGCATTTCGATCCCGAAAAGGTCGCGAGGTATGACGAGCGACGGGTTCGACGCCTTCTCGGAAATCCAGGCATCATTCGCAACCGGGCAAAGATACTCGCCGCGATTAACAACGCCCGGAGGTTTTTGGCGGTCCAGGAGGAATTCGGCAGCTTTGACGCTTATATTTGGCGATTTGTCGAGGGCCGGCCAATCGTGCATGAGATCAAACTATTGAGCGATTATCCCGCGACGAGTCGAGAATCGGAGGCGATGAGCAAGGATCTGCGCCTGAGGGGCTTCAAATTCGTGGGCCCAACGGTTTGCTACGCCCATATGCAGGCCACGGGGATGGTGAATGATCATACGGTCGAGTGCTTTCGCAGTTATCGACAGGTATAGAGAAAAATCATCCAAATGAGCAGCACGATGATCTACGCCCATTTGCTAAAGCGACGGGTAGGGGATCCACAGCCCAGCAGGTTCGCTGCTGATATAGGCGGTGATTCTATTGCAGGTATATTGGAATTATCTTGGTCAGTGTTTGTGGTTCCGCGGGCGCTACGCATAAGAAGCTTGACACGCCCTTGAGAAGGCAGGAGAATCGCCGCTGTTTTGTGGAATTTGATAACGGTACATGACCGACCGAGATACTCACTAGTTCGGCGGACATACGGGAGCCGTTGAGGTGCCCTGAAAATAATGACTATGCGTAGAATCAAATTCCCTGTCGTTCGCAAGAAACATGTTGTCTTTCCAGATAAAGCCCTATGTCCGTGGTGCCGCCAACAGAAGGTGTATGAACCGCATTCGATGGCTGTTTTGAACGCCGGGGCAATGCGCCGAGTGGGCAAAGACCGGTACGAGATGGCCAGCGACACGGCGGCATTCCTGACGTTGTCTTGGCACGGAGCGCACTCGGGCGGTAGAGGCGAGCTGCCGGAAGTTTATGCTTCAGTGAGCGTCGCTGACGCGGTCGCCAGCGGACAGTTCGATTTATATTTTTGTTCGACAGCGTGTCTGAGGAGCTTTCTCAATTACTGCGTGGACACACTGGAGAGACGAATCGGGGCAGCTCGTTCTGGAAAGCATCGAAGGTCGTCGTCCGTACGACGAAAGGCACGAACCCAAGCGGCCACGCGAGTTTGATTTGCGGGGCCGCCGAACAAGGCGCTGCACCGGCTGGCGCCGCGGGTGAGCACCAAGGCGTCCGATAAGCGGAAAGCTCGCGACGCTTGTAGTTGAAACGAAA
>JACPAM010000289.1 GCA_016180805.1 Deltaproteobacteria bacterium
CGCTACGGCCAGTACATCTACGGCATCCATCCCCGCACCGCAGGGCTCTATGTCATGCCGGGATACCACGCCGAAGGCGGCGCCGGCGCCGTGTGGGGCCACGACGGCTACCAGGGGGCGGCTTCGATCGGCACGTTGGGGGAGATCTCCCGGCCGAACACGGAGGATGTCGAGATCAAGTATCCGTGGAAGGTCTTGAGCCGGGAGTTCCGCAAAGACTCCTCCGGCGCCGGCAGGTGGCGGGGTGGGCCGGGATTTCACTGGGAAGTGGTGAATCTTGGAGGCGAGGCGGGGATGCACACCGGCGCCGGTCAGGGCGAGACCACCTTCAGCCATGGTGCTCTAGGGGGTAAGCCGACACCTCCCAACCGATGCTACATCCGGCGCAACGGGGAGATGATTCAGGCCAAGGTGCACCGGCTGCATCAGCTCAAGGGCGGCGATCATATCATCAAGGACAGCGGCGGCGGCGGGGGCGTGGGGCGCCCCGAGGAGCGCGATCCGCAGGCGGTTTGGGACGACGTGTACATAAACGAGCTGGTGACCCTTGAGACCGCGCATGAGATCTACAAGGTCGTGATCGATCCACAGAGCCGAAAGATCGATTGGGAACAAACCCAAAAGCTGCGGGCGACGTCGATGGCGAAAACGGAGCCCGTCTGATCAACTCGCCACAGAAACTGATTCGGGGGTCAACATGCATCACCGCAGGTTTCTTCTCGCAAGCGTTCTCGTTCTGTGCTTATCACTTGCACCGGCCCCGCCAGCTCACACCGCGAGTGTGGGGGAACTGGTCGAGGCAGCCAAAAAAGAAGGATCTTTGGAACTCCTTGCCCCTTCCTCCTTGACTCCGCTGGGCGCGCAAGCGCTGGCCGAGGCCTTCAATCAGAAATATGGCCTGAGGATCCAGGTGAACTACCATCCGTCAAGTAACATGGTCGGCGATATCGGCAAAGTGGTCGGCTTTGCTGCCACGGGGGTCGCTCCCGAGTGGGACCTTATGATTGTGACCGACTCCCATCACGGCACTCTCTGGCTCAGAAAGCTCCACGCCCCGTATGACTACAAATCCCTGGGCATCGACCCGAGAGCCATTCATTACGACCGCGGGGCCATCTCGTTTGCCCACCAGATCGTCCTGCCCGCCTATAAGAAGGGGACTCTGTCGGCGCAGGATGTGCCGAAAAGGTGGGAGGACCTTCTCGACCCCAAATGGAAAGGGGGAAAAATGGGCATGTCCACGGCGACGCACCACCTGGCGCGGCTCGCGGCAGGGCCTTGGGGTGAAAAAAAGACCACCGACTTTACAAAGGCCCTGGCCGCCCAGGAACCTTTTCTCGGGACGCTTGCGCAGCTCTCGACCCGCCTCCAGTTGGGTGAGATCCTGATCGCGCTCACGTTCATCGACCAATTCATCTACACCGCGCAAAAAAAAGGGGTGCCGCTGACCCTTGCTGACGGGATCGAGCCGGTGGTCTCGCCAGCCTGGCACGCCGGGGTGCTGCGGGGCGCTCCGCATCCCAGCACAGGTCACCTTTTCACTTTCTTTCTTACCACGCCCGAGGGTCAGAAGGTTTGGGAAAAGTTCACCGGCGGGGCCTCTGCGTTCGTCACGGGGACAAAGACCTACGAATACATGAAGGGGAAACAGGTGGTTTACATGACCCAAGACCAGGCCAAGACGGTCGACAGGCTCACGACGGACTACGGCAAGATCTTCGGCTTCACGAAATAGCAGAGCAAAAAAAACGGAGGTCGCGATGAAAACGGTTAAACTCTTAGTGGCTTTTCTCTTCCTGCTGGCCCTTCAGGTAACATCGATCCCGTGGGCGAAGTCGGCACCGATCGATGATTTGATCCAGGCAGCCAAAAAAGAGGGGGCCGTTGAGTTCCTCGCTCCATCCTCCTGGCCGCCGACCGGAGTGGAGATGATCGCCGAGGCTTTTAACAAAAAATACCGCGTTAACCTGAAGGTAGGAAAACATTCCTCCCAGCAAATGGCTCAGGATGTCTCCAAGGTGATGACGCGTGCGGCCGTTGGCGTTGCGCCGGAGTGGGACCTTATGGTGGTCACGGACGCCCACCACGCCACGCTGTCGCTCAAGAAGCTGCTGCAAGCCTTCGATTACAGGTCCTTGGGCGTGGATTCAAAGATGGTCCACTACGGGAACGGCACGGTCTCGATCGCCAATCAGCTCGTTCAGCCCGCCTACAATAAAAAAGTCTTGCCGGCGCGCGATGTACCCAGGAGCTGGGATGATCTTGCAGACCCCAAATGGAAAGGGGGCAAGATCGGCGTGTCGGTGGCAACCCATCACTTCGCTCGTCTGGGCGTCGGAGCGTGGGGCGTCGAGAAGGGGAACAAGTACGTGGAGGCCGTAGCCAAACTGGAGCCAAACCTGGGCACCCTGGGGCAGCTCTATACACGGCTTCAGATTGGCGAGATCCTGGTAGCCGCCACGCTGCTAAACGGCCTCGTCTACGACGCGGAAAGGAGGGGGGCGCCGATTGTCTTTGCCGAAAAGGTGGAGCCGGTCATCGCGCCAGCTTACCACGCCGGCGTGCCGAAAGGAGCCGCGCACCCGAATGCGGGACATCTCCTCGCTGTCTTCCTCACCACTTCCGAAGGGCAGGAGCTAATGGAAAAATACACCGGTTACACCTCTGCCCTCGTGCCCGGGACCAGGGCTTATAAGTACGTCCAGGGCAAAAAAGTGCTGTATATGGCCGATGACCAGGCCGAGATCATAGATAAGCTGGCAGACGAATACACCAAAACCTTGGGCTTCAAGAAAAAGTAACCGCTCGTTCTTCCATCTCTTGGAGCGCGCGACGAAAGCGGGAGACCGGGATGAGACGGTGGATGCACGAGTAAAAGGTTATGGACCAACCTGAGACCTCCCCGATCTTCGATTGTCATAGTCATTACTTCCCCGAAAGCCTGATGGTACCCTTGCGCCGGGCTGTTGCCGGAAAAGAGTTTGCCGCCAACTTGCAATCCTCGGCGTGGGACCACATGGACGAGCAGATCGCCCGGATGAACGCCTGTGGGGTCGCCGGCTCCGGGGTAACCTATTCGGCTTTCTTGGAAATGGCCATCGATGCTGCCGGGCTCAGCCGCTCAGAGGGAGTGCGGATGGCCAACGACGCGATGGCCGAGGCGCAGGCCCGCTACCCGGGCCGGATTGTGGGCGCCGCTGCTTTTGACGCGGAAGGGGGCAAGGAAGCGCTGGCAGAGCTAAGGCGTGCCCTGGACTCATTGCGCATGAGAATCATTCACATGATCACGAGTTACGACGGGCTTTATCCAGACGATCCCCGCTTCTGGCCTGTGTACGAGATGGCGGCGGAGTACAACGTTCCCATCTTCGTGCACCCTTTCGCATACCCGGCGAACTGGGAGCAGCTCATGCACCGCTCGGCACAAGGGCCCTTACTCTTGCGCGGCCAGGTGGGGATGCTGCTCGACACGACGCTGTGCATCGGCCGGCTAGCTCAGTCCGGGGTATTTGACCGCTTCCCTCAAACTAAGTTTCTATTCTGCCAGTTGGGCGGCTTCATTCCCTTTTCGGCGGGGCGCTTTGACAGCAATTACCTGATGCACCGGTATTACGTTGAGCAGGGGATGACCCCTCCGTCCGCCCCGGTTCCCGTGCGGCTGCGCGACTACTTCGGCCACTTCTGGGTTGACATCCACGCTGTGGATGGGGCAGCCATCGCCTGCGCCGTGCGCCAGGTGGGGATCGACCGCGTGGTTATGGGGACCGACGCGCCTTACCGCCCGCTGGAGATGGGATTGCGCTTAGCTATGGAGGCGCTAGCCGAGTCAGGCCTGACGGCGGAAGAGCAGCGCCGCATCATCTGCGACAACGGCCGCGCCCTTTTAGCAGTTACACCCTGAGAGATGCATCAAGGAGGATAGGACATGAAGAGGGTCTGCATCGATGTCGGTGGCACATTCACAGACTGCCTGGTTATGACCGAAGCGGGAGAGCTGCACGCGTTCAAAACCCCGTCGACGCCGACGGCACCGGCAACCGGATTTCTGAATTCCCTGGAGAAGGCGGCGCGCTTCTTTAACCAGTCTCTAAAAGCGCTACTCGCAGATGTGGACATCTCGGTGCACGGCACGACTCTGGCCACCAATACCTTGATTACCGGTCGCGGCGCCAAGACCGCCATGATCACCACCAAGGGCTTCCGCGATCTCGTGGAGATCCGGCGGGGGATCAAAGACGAGCGGGTCTCCTTGTACAATTTTTTTATTCCTCCCTACGAGCCGCTGGCGCCCCGATATCTCAGGTACGGGGTCGAGGAGAGAACCCTCTATACGGGCGAGGTGACGGCTCCTCTGAACGAAAACGAGCTCGACGAGATCATTTCTCAGCTCAAGAAAGAGCAAATCGAGTCGGTGGCCATCTGCTTTCTTCACTCCTATGCGAATCCGCAGAACGAGAAAAGGGCGGCCGAACTTTGTAGCCAAAAGTTGGATGGCGCTTACGTAAGCACGTCTCACGCGATTTTGCCTGTGTGGGGAGAGTTCGAGCGCTTCAGCGCGACTCTCATAGACGCCTATGTCGGGCGTATCGTATCGGGCTATTTCAACAGCCTGGAGAAGCAACTGCGGGAGTCGGGCTTGGGGGGCAGGCTCCTCATCATGCTCACCAACGGCCTCATGCAAACGGTGGACTATTCCGCGCGCAGCGCCGTCTACCTGATCGGCTCGGGTCCGGCAGCAGCCCCCTCGGGCGCCTTGTATCTGGGAGACCTAACCGGTCACAAGGACTTGATCACCATTGATATGGGGGGCACGAGTTTTGACGTCTGCGTGATCCGCGACCGGGAGATCCCTACCACTACGGAGCGATGGGAGGGCGACCACCGGCTCGCCATCAAGATGGTAGACGTTCACAGTGCCGGAGCCGGCGGCGGAAGCATCGCCTGGATCGACGCTCTCGGCCTGCTCAGAGTCGGCCCGCAGAGCGCCGGGGCCGAACCCGGACCAGCCTGCTATGGCAAGGGCGGAACGGAGCCCACGGTAACGGATGCCGACCTGCTGCTTGGCTACTTGCCGGCTGATTACTTTCTCGGCGGCGAGATCATGCTTAATGAAGAGCTGGCGCGCGCCGCTGTGGAGAAAGTAGGTAAGCCCCTGAGGATGGGAGCCAAGGAGGCAGCGGAGGCGATCTTTACTACCATCAACACGGTCATGGCCAATTCCATCACGGACGTATCCACCAAGCGCGGCTTTGACGTGCGCGATTTCGTCCTGGTGGCCGGCGGCGGGGCTGGGCCCGTCCACGCGGTCTTCATTGCCGAGCACCTGGATATCCCGACGGTACTGATTCCCTCCTACTCCGCCGTCTTCAGCGCCTTCGGCATGCAGGCTATGGATATCGGCCGGGACTACGCGCGTACTTACGTATCGCGGGTGGACCGGGTCGATATCGATCGCGTCAACCGGCTTTACGACGAAATGGAGCGAGAGGCCAAGAAGGATGTGGAATCCATGGGCTTTCCCACCACGGACATCGTGCTCTCGCGCACGGCTGAAATGCGCTACACGCGGCAATTCCACCAGGTCGAATCCGAAATTCCACTGGGAGAACTGAGCCAAAAAGATGTGACGACCATCGTCGACGGCTTCCACAAACGGCACGAAGAACTATATAACTTCTCCATGCCGTGGCGGGGAGTTGAGTTTATTACTTTTCGCCTCAAGGCCACGGTCCCAAGAGCCGCAATCACGCTGATGAAAATCAAATCGGGGTCCCAGAATGCCTCAGCGGCTCTCAAACGTAAGCGGACATGCCGCTTAAGCGGCAGAGACGTGGAGGTTCCCGTCTACGACGGGGCCAGGCTCCTTAGCGGCAACGTGATCCAGGGGCCTGCCATCATTGAAGAACCGGCAACCACAGTGGTGATCCCTGAGCGCTATGTCACCAGGGTGGATGATTATAAGAACTATCTCGTTCACAGGCAGTAGCCGGCGGGAGCGAGAGCGAGGAAACCACAACGCCTCTTCGGCACAGGCGGTTGCGCCAGCTTCAGGAGGACAACAATGGCCACAATCGACCCCATTACGTTAGCCACGATTTGGCACGCGATGCAAACTCACTGCAAGGAGATGCGCCACGGAATTGACCGGACCGCCCAGAACTACCTGATGGCCCAGCTCCACGACATCTCCGTCGGAATCTGGGATGCAGCCGGGCGCACAATAGCGATGCCTGTGGGTCTACCCGTGCAGTTTCTTGGAACCGCTTTTGCCATCCGGGATCTGCTGAAAAAATTTGGCAACGACTTTGCCCCGGGAGACGTGATCTTGACCAATGACCCGTACCATGGTGGAAACAACTGCCACCTCCCGGACTGGGGCTTCTTCCGGCCGGTCTTCTACAAAGGCAAACTCATGTTCTTCACCCTGGCCCGCGGTCATCAGGAAGATACGGGAGGATCCTACCCGGGAGGCTATTTCCCCAACGGATTTGACATCCACGCCGAAGGGATCTGCATCCCCCCGGTGAAGCTCATCAAGGCCGGGGTGGAAAACCAGGAGCTCATGGAAGTGATCTGGAACAATGTGCGTTGGCCGGAGGGCGTGAAGCAGGACAACTATTCGATGATCGCTGCCACCAAGAAATGCGAGCAGCGGCTGATCGCACTGCTGGACAAGTACGGCGAGGAGACAGTCATGGCCTGCCTGGACGAGATGATCAGCCGGACCGAGCAAGCCGTGCGCGCCGAGATCCGCAAGATCCCAGACGGAGTCTACTGCGGGGAAGCGGCTACGGACGACGACGGGACCGAACTGGACGTTCCGGTGTGGGTGCGCTGCGAGGCGACCGTCAAGGGGGACGAAATGACCTTGGACTTCTCCAAGAGCGACGCCCAGAGAAAAGGGTTTATCAACAGCGTCTACGCGGCCACCTACGGCAACGCCATAGCGGCAGCGATCCTGACCTTCGATCCCAGCATCGCCGATTATCACAACGAAGGGAGCATGAAGCCGATCCACGTAATTGCTCCCGAAGGCTTGGTGGTCAATGCCCAGTATCCGTGCACGGTTGGGGCCTCCCCGGTCGCCGTGGGGATCCAGGTTATGGAAGCGGTCCTGGAAGCCTTGTCCAAAGCCAGGCCTGAGCGGGCGATGGCCGCGTGGGCGAAACACCGGGGGCACTACGTCTTCGGGATTGACCCCCGCACCAGGGAACGCTACGTCCAGACCTCCTTTGACTATGACGGCAGCGGGGGCGGCGTGGCCGGGTACGATGGCTACCAGGGAATTTCCGCTTTGACGTCCATGGGGGCGGTGACCCGGGGCAACGTGGAAGAAATGGAGATCCGCATCCCCTGGCGCATGCTCAAGTACGAATTTGCCCCCGACCTGATGGGAGCGGGGAAGTGGCGCGGGGGTCCCGGGGTCCACTGGGAGGCCATCAATGAAGGCCTGGAGGGGGACATAGCCACGGGAAGCTCGGATGGGGACGAGGTCCTCGGGTTCGGAGCCATTGGGGGGCAAACCTGTCCTCCATGCCGGACCTACATCCGCCGGGGAGAGCAAGAAATTCGGGTGAAGCCGCACCGCCTCGTTCACATTGAGCCCAAGGACACTATCGTGAAGCTGAGCAGCGGCGGGGGCGGGGTAGGCAGACCCGAGGAGCGTGATCCCGAGATGGTCCGCAGAGACGCGCGCAACGGGCTGATATCCATTCAGTCCGCCCGAGAGATCTACAAGGTTGCGATCAACCCGGTGAGCTTCGACATCGATTTCGAGCAAACGAAGGAACTACGCTCCAAAACCGCGCCAAAGTGGACGGATCTTGGAAAGGAGAATTTCTAGTCGCTACAACCGGTGTTCTTAGCCCTCATTCAGGGAGGTGAAAGATGAAACCAAGCAACTTTTCTTTGATCGGCGTTTTCACCTTGTCCGTTTTGCTAGTCTCGGATGTTCAGCCTCTGGCCGCCTCTGTAGAGCAACTAGTCGAGGGAGCCAAAAAAGAAGGTACGCTTGAGTTCTATGGCCCATCCCACCTGACTCCACAGGGCGGCCAGGCGCTGGCCGATGCATTTAACAAGACATACGGTCTCAATGTTGCCGTCAATTACAGTCCGGCCGGGAATATGGTTCGCGACGTCGGCAAGGTCGTAGGGACCGCGCCCGCAGGGGCGCCTCCCGAGTGGGACGTGATGGTCCTCACCGACGCTCATCATGCCACGCTCGCGCTCCGAAAACTGCACCAGACGATTGATTACAAGAAGCTCGGCATGGATCCAAGAATCATCCACCATGGCAATGGTTCGATCTCCGTCGCCAACCAATTTGTCTTGCCAGCCTATAACACCAAAGTCCTCCCTGCCAAAGATGTGCCTAAGGGCTGGGAAGATCTCTTGGACCCCAAATGGAAGGGCGGGAAACTGGGCATGTCTACCGCCACTCATCACTTAGCTCGCCTAGGGGCCGGTCCATGGGGTGAGGAGAAAACTACACGTTATGTGAAAGCCCTGTCGCAACAGGGCCTCTCCCTCGGAACGCTCGGGGAAGTTATGAACCGGCTTCAGTTGGGGGAAATCCTGGTGGCCATTACGATGATCGACGGATTTATTCACCAAGCCAAACTTCGCGGTGCACCCATCACCTTTGCTGAAGGGATAGAACCCTTAATCGCGCCCGCCTTCCACTCGAAGGTGATGCGCTACCCGGCGTCATTCCACACCGTGGTGGACCCGCGCCCGTCCAGGACGTAGATCATTTCCTCGAACAACTGGCGCTGCGGCGCGAGACTTTTCGCCGGCGGAATCTCGCAGACGTAGCAGTCGTTCGAGGTGCGCGAAGCGTCGTGGTTCAGGTATACGCCGAAGCCGCCGCGCCGCGAGAGTACGCCCGAATCGTCGGTTTTAAGTAGAAATCCTTCGGCGCCTTACTCGCGCAAAAACGCGGTGGCCTTCTGCCGATTGGCCAGTGACAAACAGAGTTCCCTAAGGCCGAGAGGCAAACGGGGGAAAAATGGAATGGAAAACACGCATCGTCGCGGTACTCTCACTTGGATTGACCATCTTCTGTTTGGTCTATGCTAGAGCCGCTCGCGCAGCGGATGTGAGTCCGCTGGCCCGGATAATCGAAGGGGCGAAGAAGGAGACCACGGTAACGGTGCAGATTTCTCCAAGCGCTCATACCGCGGCGTCGATGAAGCGCTTGAGCAGGGAGATCAAGGGAAGGTACGGTGTGGACCTGGACATTCAGTTCGCCCCCAGCGAGCGCATGGCGGTGGAACTATCAAAGGCGCTGATGGAGCATAAGCTTGGCTCTGCTCCCACTTATGATCTTATGTCCTTAACGATTCCCAACATTCTGCGGGGCGCCGAGGCCGGCGTTTTTGAAAAGGTCGACTGGAAACCCATGATCGACAAGGGAACGCCACCTGAGGTCGTTATCGGAAAACCGGGCACGCCCTATTACGGAGTCGGTCTGACGAGCTACACGGCCCACAGAGGTCTGATGTACAACCCCAAAGCCGTCCCCGCCGAAAAGGTTCCCAAGACCTTGGCAGAACTTGCCGATCCTCGATGGAGGGGGAAGCTGGGCATCCATAATTATCCTCGGGTTTGGGCGGAACTGGCCTTCATCAGCGGCAAAGAAAAGACCCTGTCCGAGCTTCGCGCGATACTGAAAAACCGGCCGGTGCAAGGAGGTTATGCGGATCTACAAAAACGTTATTTCCTCGAGGAGATTTGGCTGGCTCATTCAGGCAGCGCGTATTTACAGGAGGCGAGGTTGAAGGGCGTGGCGGCAGAATGGCAAAGCCTGGAGATCTCCGACATTCTACACAATGTCGTATCGATCCGAACCGGGGCCCGCCATCCCAATGCCGCCAAGCTAGTGGCTATTTATCTGGCGAGCCCTGAGGGCTCGAAGCTCTCCGTGGAAGAAGCCGGAGCGGGCAACTACTATTATCCCGGAAATTACGAGCACACGATAACCGCACAGGATAGAAGGCGGGGGATTCCTGAGGCCGCCTGGGATTATCCTGGACGCATGGAGTTCGTTCTCTCCAAGCAGGCCGGCGAATGGGAGAAAGAGATCGAGCGGATTTTTAAGACGGCAAAATAGTTGCGGCGATTCCCGCTTTGGGGCCACGCCGGTCCACTTTGGTCGCCGCCGCGGAGCTTTTTTCTTTCTTCACCTCCCGCGTGACGGCCAGAGGTTACGGAGATTACGGCGGTCGTAACGCTCTCGTTTCTGTTTTGTGCCGGCTGAACTATCGCGCGCTATAGAGATCCTTCACAAACCCTGTGCTCTCCAGCTCCTTGAGAAAACGGTTGTCAAAGAAATCCTTAGGGTCGGCCGCGGCGGCCTTGGGATGGTCTGTGACCGACAGGGCCTCGCGGATAACTTCCTCTGTCACGTAAGGAACCTTGGGAAATAAGGGGGCAAAAGTTCGGTAGGCCTCTTCTATAATCTCGCCATCCTTGGTGCCGAGAAACTGGGCGAGCGCCCGCTTTGACACCTCGGGCTGCTCGATGACAACCTTCAGGGCCGCAACATAGGCCTTTAGGAAAGATTTAACGAGTTCCGGATTTTGCCGGATCAGGGGGCGCCGGACGGTCAGGCCGGTAAAGGTGTAAGGGAGTTTGAGAGACCCGATGTTGACCAGCTCCTTGTATCCGAGGCGCCGAGCCATGAGAGTCGTGGGCGCGGAGAGAACCGCGGCTGAGACGATCCCCTGGTGCAAGGCAGCCAACGCGTCTTGCTGGCGTGAGAAATAGAGCACATTCACGTCTTTCCGCTGGGCCATTTTGTATTGTCTGAGGAGCGCGATGGAGGCATGATCAGAGGAAGCGCCTTTGGTGATCACCCCAAGAACCTTGCCACGGAGGTCAGGAACCTCCTTGATGTCTGGTCTGGCGTAGAGAGAAAACGCGTACGTCGGGACCGGTATTCCCACGTAGATAATCTCGGCTCCGCTGAGCATGGCATTGATAACCGCCCCCCCTAAATGCGCTATGTCAAGATCACCGGAGACGATCGTCTGGGTGGTTCTGGCTCCACCCGGAACATAGACCGGTTTGAGGTCAAGCCCGTACTGGCGGTCGATCTTGGCCTCGGAGATGACCCAAAGCGGCGTCGTTGCCCCATTTAGCTGTGGGTATCCCACCTTAATGGTGACTGCGGCTCCGCCTGCGGAGTCCACCACTCCCAGGAGCGCAACGGCGAGCGTGGAAATGATCCAGCGACCTTTCGCTCCCACGGAATGAAGCCACGGAAAAACTCTCTTATCGCTACTCGACATAGGCACCTCCCATCAAACCTTTATGCCCAAGAAAAACATGTGCTCTACATGTCCGAGGCGGCTACGAAGCGTTACGGGTTCACGGCCAGAAGCTTTCGCTGCGCTTCGTCCATTTTCGCCGACCAGACTCCGCGCTCCTTGTAGAACTGCATCGCAGCCGGATGGTAAGGAATGGCCACGTCGAGATCCACGGCCCGCTCTCGCGTCCAGTCCTTGAAGAGTGGGTGCAGGGGCGGAAGTTTCTCCACGTTGTCCCAGATTGCCTTGAGGACGGAAGCAACTACTTGGTCCGCGGCAGCTTTGCCAGTCGACAAATACATATCGGCGGCGACCATACAGGTATCCTCGATTACAGCCACGGCGGTTCCAGCCTTAATTTTCGGCACGTTCATTCCGGGTATGGCCTTTTGGACACGCTTATAGCCTTCAGGTGAGCAGTCAGCCGAGAGATGCCGGACACCCACGGCGGCGTCCGCCTCCCTGGTCTTGGCCGCATTTAGAGCGCCGGACGTGACGTCGGCGCGACCTTGGACCAGCGCGTCTATTCCCTCATTAACCCCGGGCACCGGAATGACCCTTACGTCGCTCCACCTTAGGCCGCCAGTCGCCAGCAGGCCAGTGAGGACGTACCAAGCCGCCAGCTGGGCCGGATATTCTCCCGTGACTCGCTTGCCTTTGAGGTCGTGGACGGATTTAAGGGGCGAGTCCTTCTTGACCAGCAGGCCGCCGATCAGCAGTGCACCTCGCATCACAAGACGGATATTCGGCGCGTGAGGCAAAGGGTTCCGGCCGGCAATCTGAAACCGTGCCGGCCCTTGGTAAGACAACAAGGCCTCCACTCCATTGACTACTCCGAAATCCAGCTCTCCCGTATTCAGCAGCGGTAGGAAGGTGCTTGATCCGGTGTAGGGCTGGACGACCATCTGGAGACGGGCGGCCTCAGTGACAACTTTTGAGAGCCCACTGGCCGCTACGTAGAAAGTAGTGCCCAGCGGGTTCGACCCAATCGTGACGCCCCGGGGAAGCTGTTGTGCATGGACGGGACCGACTAGAAGAAGGACAGCCGCTAGATGGACGGCAATCAAGAAACTAATTACGTTCCGTTGTGGATGCATATTGTATCCTCTCTTTTTCGGCTCGTTTTTCATAATCCTACCTTCACCTCGCTCCCGTCCACTTCCACAAAGACCTTTTCTGAATCGAACGGCTTTCCTTCCAGCCTGTCTTTTAGCCAATCAGCCATCGTCGTCCGTAGCTGAGGGTAGAGAGGGATGGAATGTCTTTCTCCTTCAAAGACAACAAGTTTCTTTGGGGACCGTACTTCGTCGAATCTTTGTTCGATGAATTCAAGGGGGCAAAGCTCGTCCTCTTCCCCGGTCACAACAAGGTATGGGCAGGACACCTTCGATGCCACCCCAATTAAGCTGAAGCTCTTGGCAAACTCGTCAAATGCCCCTTCGTCATCATATCCGGCCATATGCATGGCATTCATCTTGAAAGTAGGGCAAGCTCTGCTGAAAAGTGTGTGAAAGCCGGGTTCGAAACAAGGGGCTCCCACCGCACACGCCTTGATGCGCGGCTCTGTAGCTGCTATGCGGGTTCCCCAATAGCTCCCCATGCTCCAGCCGAAAAGAGCCAGGCGGTCACCGTCAATTTCGGAACGACTGCAGAGGTAATCACAAGCAGCTTTTCCCATCTGCTCGCAGTTGGATGCGGTGAACTTTAATCCACGCAATCTTGATTCACCCCTTCCTGGAGGGTCAACGCTCAATAGGACGATCCTGCGGTCCCGGAAAGGCTCGCCATACAGAGCAATCTCTTCTTTAACCGAATCCATACCTTGCACGGAGATAACACCAGGAAGTCTTTCCCCGGGTTTCGTTCCAGGGGGCAAGTGAAGGAGGGCAGCGATAGATTTATCTTCGAAAGGCAATTCCACACGCTCAATCGGATGGTCTGCCAAGCGAATGTAAGCGTCATAGCAAGCGCGGATTCTCTCCTGCCAAGCGATTCGCTTGGGGTTACCATCCTCGAAGATCCCCCACACAGCATAAACGTAGTAGAGGCAAGCGATATAGTAGTGAACGCGCGCAAATTCTCCGTGTCCCTCTTGATCGGCCTTTATTGCCAATTCTTCCCGGCGCTGGGCGGCACGATGAAACTCCCGCGGGATGTCTTTGAATTTCTGTATCTTCTGGCTTATTTCTGTGACCTCCCGGACCACCCCGGGTCCGCAGTTTCGGATGAGTATAGCCGTCCTTACCCGGTCCCAGTCCAGGCCATTTGCCTGGATGATTTGGTCCAGAATCCATCGATTGTCCCACCAGCGTTTCATTTTTCTTTCGGTTTCAACCCTCATGTTCACCTCCGTATGCGCTCGCAAGGCTTTTCTTGCCGGGATCAAATAAACCAAATGTCTTACTAGGGGGTACGATGGTGCACCTATAACGCCACTTATGGCGATCAGTCAAGGCTAAATGATAGAACCTTGGCAGATGAAATATCCCCCTTTACCTGGAACCGGCGCGAAACTTGACGCAACCGCGCTTTATCGGATACTGTCCCGCTAAAGGCAAAGCTACTATCATTCACGATCATTCAACCCTTCGGGTCTAAAGGAGGAACGCTATGGGACCGATCACGATTCGCATGATGAGCGCAAAGGATGTGGGCGCGATTGCTGACATTGACAATCGAGTGCTGGGTAAGCGGCGGCGCGATTACTGGGAAATGAAAGTCGAATCTGCACAGGCACGCTCGCCGGTCCCGCCTCTGGTCGCCGAGGTGGACGGACGCGTCGTCGGCTTTATCATGGGCGATGCAAGCGGCTGGGAATACGGAGTGCCAGAGACAGTCGGGTGGATTGATACGATCGGCGTCCACCCGGAGTATCAGCATCACGGCATTGCCCGCGTGCTGATGGAAGAGTTGATCGCGCACATGAAGAAGGTCGGCGTAACGAAAATCTACACGCTGGTCAACTGGCGTGACTGGGATATGCTCCGCTTTTTCGACAAGTTGAGATTCACCCGGGGCGATATGATTAACCTGGAATTGAGGGTGTGAAGGGCGAGAAAAAGGTCCGAATTTAAAGACCCTGACGATTTCCTCCCCACACCTCGGAGATCGCTGCCTTTAGAGCGCGCCGGTCCACTTTGGCTTCCGCCAGCATAGGAAGCCTCTCGACCACGGCGAGCTGCTCGGGAATTTTGTAGGGAGCGATCTGCTTGGCGTCGAGGAAAGAGCGAATCTCCTCCAGCGTCGGCGGCTCGCCCGCCCGCGCAACGACATAGACACCTACCCTCTCGCCCATTACCGGATCAGGAATGCCAATCACGGCTGCCTGCCCGATTTTCGGATGGTCCAGAAGATAATTCTCGATCTCGCTCGGTTCGACATTCTGTCCGCCTCGTATGATGGTGTCGCCCCTCCGCCCCACCACAATGACATTTCCCTGCCCATCCCATCTGGCAAGGTCGCCCAACCGCATCCACCCGTCGGAGCCCCATGCCATGCGCGTAGCCCCGGGGTCCCTGTAGTAACCAAACGAGCACGACGGACCGCGCCCTTCGAGTTCCCCGACCTCTCCCGCGCCGCAGCTTTTTCCCTCGTTATCCACAATACGCAGCTCCGTTCCTACCCAAGGTTTTCCGACCGTGAAGTAGCGCACCTCCGAAGGGTCATCGGGCGAGGTGAAAACCACCCCACCCCAGTCCACCGCGCCATAGCAGTTCAGCACGACTCCGCCCAGCTTCTCTTCGATCTGCTGAGCTAAGGCAGCAGGGAGAGGCGCTCCCACGCTCAGCCAAAAACGCACCGAGGAGAGATCAGCATGATCCAGGTGCGGCTCGCGCACCATCATCGCGAACTGCGCAGGAACACCGCACGCTACCGTCACCTTTTCCTGCTCGATCATGGCGAAGGCCGATCGAGCCTCAAAGTGCCCGAGCACGACCGCCTTGGCCCCTACCTGGGGCGCAGCAAAATAGACCGGGATATTGGGCCCTCCGGCGGCCGGCGAGAGTGCGGCCAACACGTCCTCGCGGGTCAATCGCATGTTTTCGATATAGGCGCGTCCGTAAAGAAGCCGCGCGGCCGCCGCGTACTCGGCAAATTTAGGCAGGCCCGTGCTCCCGGTGGTCGCATTGACCAAAGAAACTTCAGTGGCCCGATAGCGACGTTTTTCAAGCGCAGCGAGCGAGCTTTTCTCCTCCCACGGGAAAGAGGCGAGTTCTGCCACAGAGCGAGCCCCTTCGGGAACCTCTCCCGTTGGCAACAGAACGTGGCGTAACCGAGGCGACTCTGCCTGTAGGTCTCGGACCATCCCGAAGTAATCAACGTCCCGGTATTGCGCCGGTACGATCACCGCTTCCGCCTTGGTGTACCCAAGAGTGTAACCCATTTCTTTTTTACGCCAGGTGCGAGGCACGGGCAGACAGAGCACCCCGGCCTTCTCGCACGCGACCCGAATCAGTACCAGCTCCAAGCAGTTCGGCAGTTGAACCAAAAGCACGCCGTCGGGAGGCAATCCGAGTTCTATCAATCCCAGGGCGACGCGGTCGGTCCAGCTCTTGGATTCGGCCCATGAAATGGCCCGCTGCCCGTCACTGACCGCGGTGCCTTTAGGGTTCCGATTAGCATTGCGATCCCAGTAGTCAGAGAGGCTGAAAGGCTGCCAGACTCCCCGGCTCAAGTATTCCCCGGAGATTTTCCTTTCGCAGCGGGTGGGAACCGCGGCCATCGAATGTCACAGAGCTGTTACTTGAGTTGCTTCAAGGAAGCGAAAACGTCTTGCCACGGCTGCCCGGGCACATGGGGTGGCAGTTCCTCCAGGATGCTGATGGCCCACGGTTGGGGGTAAAGATATCCTGTCTCCGAACGAATCCAGAGAATGTCGCCATCGGGACGACTTTCCGCTCGGCGCGTCAGCTCTGCTCGGACTAATTTCGTATCGTACTTTCGCGGCCCGGGTGAAAGGTCTTTTATGAATAGCGTCTGCTTCCCTTCGCCGAGATCAGAAATCTTGCGCACAAAAGTCACATATTCCCGCTTCATGATTTTCCCCCCAGACCGTAACTCCGCCAGTTCTCCCTGACCTTTTGTTGAACGGATTCGGGATAAGTGGTTGCAAAAGAGGCCTTCACCGGGATCGCCTCCTCCGCCCATTCCTCAGGCCAGGTCGCATCGAACACGACCGAGGCCCCATTTAACTTCCGCCGCTCCTCGGCGCTATAGCACGGAGTTAAAGCGTTACCCCGCCCTTCGTAATGCTGCACCACCACACCTCTGCCAGGATGACACTTCGTGGCGAACGCATGGATCACTTGCGCCATGTCAAACGCGTCCACATCGCTATCCACGACCACCACCTTGGACACCATCACCCGGCGAGCCGTAATAAAATCCAGAACCTGCTGCGCCACCTGACCGCCGCCTCTTTCGACGCTGACGACCACGAGATGGGTTACTCCCTCCGGAGGCACGTAAACTTCCTTGACCGGAACGCCGCGGCGTTTAAGGCCTCGCTTCATCGCCGTCGCTGCGGTAAGAGAGGCGGCAATCGAGCTATCGTCAGGCGGGATCCCGAGCGTGGTCAAGGTCAGAATAGGATCTCGCCTGTGGGTGATTCCAGTAACCCGGACCAACACACCTTCACCCATCGTGCCGCTACGGTACCCCGGGTATTCTCCGAAAGGCCCCTCGAGAGCGATCCGGTCCGGCAGCACCTCCCCTTCAATGACAATCTCGGCATGAGCCGGCACCATGAGATCCTGAGTTTTGCATCGAACCAGGCTCACCGCCGCGCCCCGAAGCCCCCCGGCATATTCAACTTCGCTCTCCCCCGGCTTAAACGGATCCGTTGCAACCATGTGGCAGATGGGATCACAGCCGATCGCAATCGCAATCGGCATCGCGCGATTATGGGGCAGATATTGGCTCTTCATCATAAGTGCGAGCTGGCTCGTGGCCTGGGGCCATCCGGCAAGCATGTTCCGCGTGTGGGTCATGAACCGGTACATGCCCCAATTGGTCCATCCTCTTTGCGGGTCCTTGGTGATGACAATATCCCAGGTGCCGATGTACCGGCCGCCATCGCCATCGTGCACCATCGGCGCGGGGAGCCGGTACAGGTCCGCATCAGGGCCGATCATGACTTCTTCCTGGCACGGCGCCGACTCCACCACCGTCGGGGCAATCTTCCGCTCGCGCCGCTCCTCATAGGCCGCGTACATCTCACGAACGGGAGTATTCGGATCGAGACCAAGGGCGATCGCTACGCGCCGCCAGGTGCCGACCGGACCGTTCAGGATCGCGTATCCACTGGGATAGTCCTTGATTCTTTCGAAAAGGAGCGCCGGACCTCGCTGCTCGAAGACTCTCCGGCTGATCGCGCCGACTTCGAGATCCCAATCGACCTCTTTTCCTATTCGCACCAGGTCGCCGGACTTCTCGAGGGCTAAAATAAAATCCCTTAAATCAGCAAAAGGCATGAGCATCCTCCCCAAGCACGGTTGTCCGCTACACCAATAAACCACCGAGAGCTCTTATGCAACACGGCCCCATCAGCACAACCTGGCAATAAACGGCTTCCATGGAAGGAGCAAACTACAGGCAATCACGGATTCGGGGCTATCCAACCAGGCAGCGGATGGCTTCGCTCTGCCACTCGCTATGGCTTATAGCCCACCACGAGATGGGCCCGATTGGACTCAGGCAGCGGTTCTCCTTCGCACTTGAGCGTGACGATGTACGTGCCCGCCTTTGCGATCGCCTCGGGTGAAATGATCGCCTCAAGCTCGTCCCTTGAGACGAAACGGGTCGGTAGCGGCTCGCCGTTCAGCATCACGCGGTGGAATGGCCACATCCCCCCCTGCCCCCGTACCTTCAATACCGTGGGACCCGATCCCTCGGTGAGAAAGAGGGGCGATATTTCGAGGTTCGGCGGCAAGCTCTGGTAGGAATAGAATGATGGAATCGGATTTTTGTATTTTTTAAATCCGATATCGACAACCTTCCCATCTATGATGACCATCTTGACGTTTTGCGTCATCCAGATGTCTTGGAGCGGGTCCCCCTCGACGATGGATAGGTCTGCAACCTTGCCGGGCTCGACGCTGCCGTAGTCCTTGTCCTTTCCGAATGTCCTGGCGACGTTAAGCGTGGCAGCTTGGATCGCCGTCATCGGCGGCACATCCGCCTCAACGTCCATCGCCAGCGCCTCATGCATGAGCAACGCGGCCATGCCGCGGGGCGGGTCCGAGCCCTCCTTCAGGATCCCGCCGGCCTGGACGAAGCGCCGAATGAATTCGTTGGCTTTTTCATAGCCGATCTTGGCGCGCTCGAGCTGCGCGGGCGTGTATCGCTTGAGCAACTTGTCATAGGCGTTGTCGGTCACCGCGCGGACCGCAGCGGGAAGATCGGCATTGGGGTCGTTCAAGATTTGGTTTTCTCTTTCTCTGAAGCGCCTGGCGCTCGGCGAAAGCGGCCGCAGCCATTTGGCAATGGTCGGGGTCCACGCGACGCGGTGCTCCACCATCGCGCCGATCACCTCATCGAAATTTTCGCTTTGATAATAAGAGCCGGCGATCTCCTGATCGATGACCCCGCCCAGCCGATCCTCCGCCAGCTTGCGCCTGGCCGGCGCATAAGGGATGGAGCTGTAGCCGACCGACCAGATGTGCTCGATAGCGTCAACGCCCGCCTTGACCGAGCCGATGACGTCCCAGCTATGGGCGGCAACCGGCATGTCCAGGTTATGAGCTTCGTCGACGGCGACTTTCAGCAGGTCCAAAGAAAGAAACTCATTGACCTTGAGGATGTCGCATCCGAACTCCTTTTTCCGCCGCACCGCTTTACGCACTTCTTCCGGCGTTGTGACGATGATGTTGCCGCGGGATGTCCGCGAGCCGAAGGCATCGTGCTCGGTGCTAACGCCGCCGATCGCCTGGCCTGTCATCCAAATCCGCGGCCCGCGAATCTTACCCAGATTGATGCCCTCTTTTTGAGCGCGGCTCCACGGCCCGTCCTGGTAGATCTCGATCTGGGCGCAGGTCGTAATTCCCAGATGGAGATAAAGCTCGCCATGGAAATCCTCCAAGTGGCCATGACCATCGATAAAGCCCGGCAGAACGGTCTTGCCCTGGACATCAATCACCTCAGCGTCGACAGGAATAGAGACTTCGCCGCTCCTGCCGACTGCTTGGAACCTGCCTGCCCGGATAACGATGACGGAATTCTCAACCGGCGGCCGGCCGGTGCCATCGATCAGTCTTCCACCCTGCACCACGAGTGCTTTTTCTGGCATGCCTTTTTCTCCGTTATTAGATCGCAAGTGCCAATTTTGGTGCGGAGAGTATCCGGGAAAGTGGCGTTATGTCAAATCCCAATCGCCGATTTCTAAATCCTACGTCATGTGGAGTGAATTATAGATTAGCGGCGCTATCCAGCCACAAGAAGCGGATGGCGTCGCTCCCTAGGAAATGATAAATACTGTCCCCTCAATTCCACCCGGAGGAGGCCGATCATGCACTATGCACTGTGGATCGTTCAGGGGCTGCTCGCGCTCATCTTTTTGTTCGCCGGTGGAATAAAGCTGGTCCTCCCGCTCGAGAACCTGACGGGGTCGATACCGCTGCCGGGCCTGTTCATGCGATTCATCGGCGTGGCCGAGGTGCTCGGCGCGATTGGCCTGATCCTCCCCGGGCTCCTGCGCATTCGGCCGGGCCTGACACCGCTGGCCGCCGCCGGGCTGGTGATCATCATGATCGGTGCGACGGTGGTCACGCTGGGGAGCGGTGATATCGCGATGGCGCTGATTCCGCTGGTGCTGGGGCTCCTCTCGGCGTTCGTCGCCTACGGCCGCTGGCGGCTGGCGCCTCTCTGGACCGGATCTTGAGCCGCTGTTTTGTCGCACCCCCTAGTGCTCCTCCGGCAGAATAAGTCAATACTCAGGGACGACCTCAGAGCACCCCGTCCGTTGAGACGACGCATGTTTCCACGTTTTCGGAATTCCGGAAATGCGGAAGTTCGAGGCGCGCGGTCACTGCGATAGTTGCGTATTTGCGCAATTGAGCAAACATGACAAGGACCCTGGGTCACTTAGGAATACCAGGGATCGCGTACGCGGACATCACGCACGGACAAGCACGCCAGCAGCCGGATCTCTCTGAGCGCGTGAAGAAAAAAACTTGCTGTGGAAACGCGTGGCGTGAATCACGGATTGCGGGGTGCTATCAGAGCATCGAGTGACTTCACAGATGCCGTAAAGAGCTATGAGCAGACTTGACCCCTTTACGACCCCTTTAGACCCTATCGACCCCTTTATCTTACCAGTCTCAGCATGAACGGAAA
>JACPAM010000290.1 GCA_016180805.1 Deltaproteobacteria bacterium
TGGGCCTGTGGCATGATGAGGATGGGGACTCTGTGCTGCGGCTCGGAGAGACCGACATGGTCTTGATAGAAGGGAGCCTAAGCTTCGCGGCATAGGGGGACGATTCTTATGGACCCTGTAGTCTTCTTTTCCATCCTCGTGTCGCTTATTGTTTTTCTTATGGTCTGGAATATTTACAGCCCGTAAAAGTGAAAAAGAAGTGGGAACTTTTGCTGCCCCAATTCAGTTTCTTAGTGTAACGCAAAACGATATCACGGTCCCTCATACGTGAGCCATTTTAGCCCATGAAGGCCAAGGTTACGGTCTCTATTATTGTCCTGCTCCTGCCCCTTGCCGGACTGATACTTTCCCGAGAGAGTTTTTCTAACAGAGGGAAAGATCCTGCCAGCACTGAAGACTACCTCTCCAAGAAGCTGAACATAGAAATATCGGAGCGCGGGAAGTCGGCGCCTGATTTTGAGTTGTTGGATCTAACCGGGAAACCGGTGCGGCTGCAAAATCTTAGAGCTCGAGTCATCTTTCTCAATTTTTGGGCTACCTGGTGCCCGCCCTGCCGATTGGAGATGCCCACCATGGAGGAACTGCATAAGGAGTTCCGTAGTCAGGGGCTCGTGCTCCTAGCGATCAATTATCGGGAGAGCGCCGCAGAGGTTAAGGCGTTTTTGGAGGAACACCGATTCACTTTTCCCGTCCTCTTCGATCGAGAAGGCAAAGCCTTTGACCTTTACCAGGCTTGGTCACTTCCCACGACGTATCTCATCGGCAAAAACGGAGAAATCGTTGGTCGGGTAGTTGGCTATCGTGACTGGCATAGTGAACAGGCCAGAGCTCTTTTTCGTCAACTCCTCGAAGACAAAGCTTAGGAAACTTGATAGAAGCAAAAAATCGTGAGGTCTATGTTACTTACGGCCGGCCTCGGGCTCTTGGTTGGAATTCCGCTCGGAGTGGTGATTGAGCGGGGAGGATTTTGCATGGACAGCGGCTTTCGCCAAGTCCTTAAGGCCGACCGCTCTTCGTCGTTTCTCGCCTACCTGTTAGCCTTGGCTTTTCAACTCGTTCTTGTGAACGCTCTGGAAGGGGCCGGGCTCCTCATTGTTCCAGTTCCTGCATTGACTTGGCTAGCCGCCGTCGTGGGCGGCCTCATGTTTGGTGTTGGAATGGCATGGGCTAAGGGTTGAGCGACTTCTATCTGGTCCCGGGTCGGGACCGGAAATCTCGGTGCAGCGTTTGCAGTGTTCGGTTTCGCCATCGGGGGTCTGCTCGCCGCACGAAGTCTCTTCAGTTTCGTTACCCTGTGGCTTACCCAGGCAGGCTTAACGCTTGCGGATACGGCTTCGATTCCGACCCTGCTGGGCGTGACTCCCTCGTCGATCATCTTAGGAGGCGTTGCCGTAATCGCTGTCCTGCTATGGAGACTGCCAAGACCTGCCCCCGAGCCTGGTGCCTGGCCCTGGTACCACACCGGCTTAGCGCTTGGGGTCTTAGGTACGCTGGCTTGGGTGGCAGGCGCGCCAGCCGGGTGGCACTGGGGATTGTCAATGACGGGACCTAGCAGGACTCTCCTCGGCGTGCTGGTGGACCAAGCTGCCCACCCGATGACTTGGGGGGCGTTTATGCTACTCGGTGTGCCGCTCGGAAGCTGGCTAAGCGCCTGGTCAAAGGGGACGGCCCGCTGGCAGGTAGCTGAGGCACGGGACCTTCCCCGGCGATTTGTGGGAGGGCTGCTCATGGGATTTGGCGGAACTGTGGCCGGCGGGTGTAACATTGGCAACGCGTTGACTGGCCTCTCTATTCTGTCTTTAAACAGCACAGCCTAGTGGCCACGGGTAGCATTTTACTCGGGTTGGCACTGGCAGTTCGATTGCAGGAACTTCGCCATTGACGGCAGGTGTTTTTCAAAAAATCTGGAACTTTTTCCTGCCTAATGATGTTACAGTTTTAGCTAACCAGCTTCGCTCTGGAGCTTTTCAATCGAAAATAGCTCATCCGATTAGCGCAGTTTCGCAATTCCTTTCCACCTGAGTTTTACCGGATTGGACCTGCGATTAAGCGAGATTTGGGAGCTTTTTCGTCTATCTCGCAGAAACAGAGCCGGCACTTTTTTATAAGCTCGAATGCTTTTCGTAGGAAAGGAGCAAAGTCCTATGAACGCAGCCACAGAAGGAGTCAGGAACGGGAATGGCAGAGGGCCCGACCTTGAAGAGGCAGTGCTCCACCGGTACAGAAAAGCTGCCCTCAAGGCCGAGGCTGGATTGTGTGTTCCTGTAACCTATGACCGTCGCCTGCTGGAGGTTATCCCCGATGAAATCCTGGAGAAAGATTACGGCTGCGGAGACCCGTCAAGGCACGTGAGGGAAGGTGAGACGGTCCTGTATCAGGATTATGTGGGCAAGAAGCTCGGCTATCACAACGTAGAGTTCCGCCGCGGCAAGATCCAAAATCTCAGGCTCAACCTGGACCTCATCGAACGATACCTGGCGCGACATCCCATCCGTTCCCTCTCCGATCTGCACGAATTGCAACAGTTTGAAGAGAAGATCTCGCGGGAGCAGCCCTTGATCGAGGATGAGTCCGTCGATGCGATCGTCTCTAATTGCGTGCTGAACCTAGTCCGGCCCGAAGATAAGAGACAGCTTTTTGCCGAGATGTATCGCGTGCTCAAAAAAGGCGGAAGAGTGGCCATTTCGGACATTGTGAGCGACGAGCCGGTGCCAGAACATCTGAGCAAAGATCCCGAGCTCTGGAGCGGCTGTGTTTCGGGAGCTTTTCAAGAAGAAGAATTTCTCCCCGCCTTCGAGGAGGCGAAATTTTACGGGATTCATGTCGAGGAGATGAGATCCGAGCCCTATCGGACCATCGAGGGCATCGAGTTTCGCTCGATCACGATCACTGCTTATAAGGGAAAAGAAGGACCCTGCATCGAGCGCAACCAGGCCGTGATCTACCGCGGTCCTTGGAAGCTGGCGGTGGACGACGACAACCACGTCCTACCTCGGGGGGTACGGATCGCGGTCTGCGACAAGACCTTTCAGATCTATGCGAAGCCTCCCTACAAAGATCAGTTCATTCTGATCCCGCCCAGAGAAGAGATTCCCTTGGAAAAAGCCGGGGTTTTCGACTGTTCGCGCGACCACAAGCGGCACCCACGGGAGACGAAAGGAATGGACTATAGGGTGACCGAGACTTCTCCGAATGTTTGCGGTCCGGGTAGCGCGTGCTGTCTGTAAGGGAGGCGGAGTGATGCGATCCTTCGCTGAGAGAATCCACGCGAACGGCAACGGCTTCCATAAGCGTAAGATCGACGTTCTACAGGTCAATATGGGGAAGTATTGCAACCAGGCCTGCATTCACTGTCATGTGGAGGCGGGACCAGGACGCAAGGAGATGATGAAGCGGGAGACGGTAGAGGTGGTCTTGCGCTTTCTGGAGGCTTCGCGGATACCCACCGTGGACATCACCGGCGGGGCTCCGGAACTCAACCCGCATTTTGACTATCTGGTCGAGTCGTGCGTGCGTCTCGGACGCCATGTCATGGACCGGTGCAATCTGACCGTGCTCTTCGAGCCGGGAAAAGACTACCTGCCGGAGTTTTTCCGCCGCCATCGAGTGGAGCTCGTGTGCTCGCTGCCCTGCTATACGGCTGAAAACGTCGACCGGCAGCGGGGCAACGGCACCTTTGATCTCAGCATCCGGGCGCTCAGGAAATTGAACGCCTTGGGTTACGGCTTGCCGGGAACCGGGCTGGAGCTTCAGCTAGTCTACAATCCCGTCGGCGCTTTCCTTCCACCGCCCCAGGAAAAGCTCGAGGGGGACTACCGCCGGATCCTCAAGGAAGAGTTCGGGATTGTGTTCAATCGTCTGTATTGCCTTACCAATATGCCGATCACGCGCTTTGAGAAGTTTCTCCGTTTGCGCGGGGAATACGATCGCTACACCGAGGTTTTGCAGTCGAACTTCAACGCAGCCACCCTGGATAGGGTCATGTGCCGCGACCTTTTGAGCGTCGGCTGGGATGGATCGTTGTACGACTGCGATTTCAACCAGATGCTGAACTTGCCGCTCCGCAATGGAAAGCCAACGGCCCCGAAAATCTGGGAGGTATCGCTCGCCCAACTGGTGGGGCAGCCGATCGCCGTGGGCAATCACTGCTACGGCTGCACCGCAGGCCCGGGCAGCAGTTGCGGCGGCGCCTTGATTTGATCGTGCGATCATGCTGCTTTGGACAATCTTAATCCTCGCGGCGACGATCTTCGTCGCCTACGCAAACGGGGCCAATGATAACTTTAAGGGGGTGGCGACCCTTTTTGGCAGCGGCGTCACAGACTACCGCAGTGCGCTTTGGTGGGCTAGCGCGACGACGCTGGCTGGTTCGCTGGCTGCGTTTTTTTTGGCGAGCCAACTCATTCCGATTTTTCAGGGAAAAGGTTTGCTTCCCAACTCTCTGGGCGAGTCGCGACCGTTTGTGGCAGCGGTGATTTTGGCCGCGGCGCTCACGGTGTTCCTGGCAACCAAGTTGGGCCTTCCCGTATCGACGACCCACAGCTTAACTGGCGCCCTGCTCGGGAGCGGTTTCATGGCTACGGGAGGGGATCTAGGTTTTGACAAGTTGGCGCATAGTTTTTTCCTTCCGCTGCTCGCCAGCCCCTTGGTCGCGCTGGCTTTGACCGTCGTTGCCTACCCTTTACTGAGTACCGCCCTGCGTCTTGCGGGCCTCACTAGGGAAAACTGTGTCTGTATCGGGAACGAAATCGTGCCGCTGACCGTCACCCCGGAAGGTTATGCGATGTCTCGGGCCTCAAAATCGTTGCGCATTTTAGTGGACCGAGAAACCGAATGCGTGCAACGTCTATCCGGCACCTTGTTCGGCGTCAACGCCCAGTCTGCGATCGATGTCGGGCACTATCTAAGCGCGGGCGCTGTCAGCTTCGCGCGCGGTCTTAACGACACGCCTAAAATCGTTGCCCTCGGCTTGACCGCCGGTGCGCTCGATTTGTCGTGGGCCGTTGGTTTTGTCGCATTCATCATGGCGCTGGGAGGTTTGCTGGGCGCGCGAAAAGTGGCGGAGACGGTGAGCAACCGGATAACTCGCATGGAACCGGACGAGGGCTTCGTGGCGAATCTGGTCACGAGTTTTTTGGTTATCTTCGCCTCAAAGTGGGGCCTGCCCGTGTCCACGACACATGTGTCATGCGGTGCGCTATTCGGCATCGGGATGGTCAACGGCCAAGCTCAGTGGAGGGTCGTTCGCACCATTTTGCTGGCATGGGTGTTAACGTTGCCCTTGGCAGGGATTAGCGCAGGCGTGATCTATGCCGTTCTTTCTCGATGGCCGGTGGCTTAACAGTAACGTAGGACAGCAATAGGAAGAGGCCATGAAAACCCGCAAGCTTATGATCTTAGGTGTCTTGGTGGCTTGCGTCGCAGTTGGAGTACTCTTTCTACCGGTCCGCGAATGGTTCATGCATCTCGAGGGCTATGTTAAGGGCCTCGGTAGAATCGGCCCCATAGCCGTGGCGCTCGTGTACGTCTTGTCCACGATCCTGTTCATCCCGGGAAGCGCGTTGACCATCGGGTCCGGCACGTTGTTTGGATTGAAGACAGGATTCCTCGTGGTTCTCGTGGGCGCCAATCTGGGAGCTCTTTGTGCGTTTCTCCTGGCGCGCACTTTTCTGCGGGAAAAAGTGGCGCGCTGGGCCGATGGGAATCCCAAGTTCCGTTCTCTGGACCGTGCCATCGGCCGCCAGGGATTCAAGATGGTTTTTCTCTCGCGCCTGAGTCCAGCCTTCCCTTTTACCCTGCTCAACTATCTCGTCGGCCTCACCGCGATACGCACCGGAGCCTACGTGCTCGCGAATCTTCTGGGGATGCTGCCGGGTATCTTCCTCTACGTCTATATCGGCGCGGCCGCCAGAGACGCATTGGCGGGCCATGCTAACATGTCGGCCGGTTTCTATCAGCAGCTTCTCAAGTACGTCGGCTTGCTTGCGACAGTCGCTGTCGTGGTCATCGTCACGCGCATCGCGCGCAAGGCCATCCGTGAGGCGGAAGAGACGCAAAACGGTGACACGGCGACAGAGAGGCCGCGTCTCGATCCCGACGATAAGCCGACATCCTTCGAGAAAATGATGATTGCAGATGATGCATACGACCGCTGGCTGATTGAAAACTGTCACCCGCCCAATTGGGTGAATCCCACGCCCGGGGGGAAATACAACCTGGTAGTTTTAGGCGCGGGAACGGCGGGTCTGGTAAGCGCGGCGGGGGCTGCAGGGCTTGGAGCGAAGGTTGCACTGATTGAGCGCAATCTTATGGGCGGAGACTGCCTCAATGTCGGCTGCGTGCCGTCGAAAGGTGTCATCCGTGCGGCGCGCGCCGCGTATGATGCGCGCAATGGCAAGGAATTCGGGATTCAACTCGCGTGCGAGCTCAACATTGCCTCCTTTTCCGCCGCGATGGAGCGGATGCGTCGGTTGCGCGCTGGGATCAGCAGCCATGACTCTGCGGAGCGATTCCGCAAGCTCGGCGTCGATGTTTACATTGGTCACGGGCGCTTCGTAGGTCTCTCTGCCGTCGAAGTCGATGGCAAACGCCTTGAGTTCGATCGCGCTGTTATCGCCACCGGCGCCAGGGCGGCGGAGCTGCCCATTCCCGGCTTGGCGGAAGCCCGCTACTATACTAACGAGACCATCTTTACTTTGACCGAGTTGCCCCGCCGCATCGCCGTTATCGGCGCCGGCCCCCTCGGCTGCGAGTTGGCTCAGGCCTTTGGCCGCTTCGGCAGCGAGGTTTATCTGATCGAGGCGTTGCACGGCATCATGCCGAATGAGGATCCCGACGCCGCCGAGATCGTGCGCCAGTCGATGATCGATCGGGACGGTGTCAAGTTGATGTGCTGCGGCAAAGAGCTAAGAGTGAGCAACGGCGGCAGCGGCACAAAACGGCTAACGGTAGACTCCCACGCCAACCATTACGACTTCGTTGTGGATGAAATCCTCGTAGCCGCAGGGCGTAAACCGAACCTTGAGGGATTGGGATTGGAGGAAGCGGGCGCGCAGTATACCGCACAAGGAGTTGTGGTAGACGGCAGGCTAAGAACTACGAACCCCAAGATCTACGCCGCCGGCGACGTCTGCTCGCGATATAAATTCACGCACGCCGCTGACGCCATGGCGCGCATCGTGATCGCCAACGCGCTCTTCTTCGCGCGGCGCAAGGTAACTGATTTGGTGATTCCCTGGTGTACCTACACGGACCCCGAGGTCGCCCATGTCGGTTACTACGAAAAAGAGGCTCGGGCGGCCGGCTTCGACGTCGCGACAATCACCGAATCGCTGGACCACGTGGACCGGGCCATACTCGACAGCGAGAACGATGGTTTCGCGCGTGTTCACTACGATAACAAAACGGGTCGGATCCTGGGCGGTACGGTTGTCGCACGCCACGCCGGCGAGATGATCAGCGAACTCACGCTAGCGATGGTGGCTAAACAAAAGATGGATGTTCTATCTTCAACGATCCATGCATATCCCACCCAGGCGGAGGTGCTGCGGAAAGTCGGCGACGCTTATATGCGTACCAAGCTGACACCGACCGTGAAGAAGCTCTTTGAAAAGTGGTTGGCGTGGCGCCGGTAGGCTTTTACTGAAGGACTTTTTATGAATGTAAAACCAAATGCGCAACTGATGTTATCCACTGTGCTGACCGTGGCCATTTTTCTGATGGCTAGTTCAGCCGTGCTTGCAGCGCCCAAGGCAGATCTCTGGCCCAGGTGGCAGAAGCACGATCCGGCAAGCGCGCAGAGGATCGACCATAGTGCTTGGGACAGATTTCTCAAGAGATATCTGGTTGCGTCTCATCCGTCCGGGATTAGTCGAGTCCGTTACGGCGCCGTCACACCCGAAGACCGGGCGGCACTAAAGAGCTATTTGAAGAAGCTGCAAAGCATCCCGATCTCCAACTACAATCGGCCGGAGCAAAAGGCCTACTGGATTAATCTCTACAACGCATTGACGGTCAATCTCATTCTGTCGCGCTTTCCGGTGGAGTCGATTCTAGACATCAACATCTCTCCAGGGCTATTCAGCCGAGGACCGTGGGGCGCGAAGCTGCTGACGATCGAAGGGGAGAAGCTCTCGCTCGACGATATCGAGCATCGAATCCTGCGCCCCATTTGGAAAGACACTCGGGTCCATTACGCGGTCAATTGCGCCAGCCTCGGTTGTCCGAATCTTCAACCTGTGGCCTACACCAGCGATAATCTGGACTTGCTACTTGAGCAGGGAGCCCGCGAGCACATCAATCACCCGCGGGGCGTGGCCATCAAGGACGGTAAGTTGCGGGTCTCCAGCATCTATGTTTGGTTTCAGGAAGACTTCGGCGGAAGCGCCGAAGGGCTGATGGAACACTGGTTGAAATACGCCAACAGTACGCTGGCTGAGATTTTGAAAAATTATAGCGGTGGTCTCGAACACCAGTACGACTGGCGGCTCAACAGTCCAGAAAGCGTGCCGCAATCGTGAATTCACGGGGACATTAAAAGGTCATCTCATGCCTTTACTCCAGCCGATGCCGCCCCTTTGTTTCATGAGTTAGCCCCATCCGGCTTTGTCTGCTTTCCGCAGCGCGGCGATGACTTGGGGGAACGAATGAATCTCCTCTTTGAGGACCTCTTTATTAAAGGCTACCGGAACATTGTACTGATCGGCAGCGATTTGCCAGGCCTCCCGTCGCGTTTTCTGGAGGAGGCTTTTCACGTACTTGAGCAGCGAGGGCAGGACCTCGTCCTCGGCCCTAGTCGTGACGGCGGCTACTATCTGGTTGGCTTAAGCCGCTCAATGCCGGAGATTTTCAACGAGATACCCTGGGGTGGAGAAAACGTTCTTATGGCGACCACTCAGAAACTTACTCGCCTTGGACTTAAAGCTTTTTTTCTTCCTCCCTGGTTCGATATCGACACCCCTGAAGACCTCCAATACCTGGAATCTGTCGCCGACCAGATCGCTCTGTATTCGCACCAGAAGATCCACGGATTCTTAAAATACTTGGCAGCAAAGAAGTCCTCCGGTCTCGGCGGAAAAGCGCTTAATAGGTGACGAACTTAATGCTATTGTTGCAAAAGGGGTGTCCGGCGTACAGAGTCTGATGTCTTTCTAGGAAGCAGTTAGCCCATGAGCGCTACCTTTATTCATCTTTCCGGTAGCAAGCGGGGCAGGGTCCAAGCCCTGGCCGAGGAGCTGATCAAAGTCGGCACAGCAGAAGACTGCAATCTCCGTTTCGATTTCCAGAGCGACGCTGTGGTAGCTCCCCAGCATGCTGAAATCCACTTTGAAAATTGCGAGTATATCCTTTCGGACAAGGGAAAAGGGACCTTCGTCAATAACCACATGGTCCCCGAAATCATCCTCCAGGACGGGGACATCATCGAGTTTGGCGCGGGGGGCCCCAAGGTTCGTTTCCGGATTCGTCCCGAGGAGCGCCCGTGCAAGCCTTTTCGCGATATCTGCGCTGACTGCCTAGACCGCACTATCCTTGCGAGCGCGAACAGGCTTCTGGCCTTTCCATCTTTTCTTAGAGCCATGCTGCGGGAGGTCTACCGGGAAGCCTCCTGGAAGGTTCGGGTCCTGTTTTTTTCTGTCTTTTTCCTTATGGTTGGATCCATTCTGGGTTCTCCACTTCTCCTCTATAAATCCTATCTTGATCGGCTTCATTATGAGCGATCCCTGCTTCGCCTGTCCCGGGAGATGCAATCGGATCGCTTGTCACAAACGGACCTGGAAAGAACCTTGCTCGAAGCCCAGCAACAATTCAGTCAATACCGCACAGAGACAGGCACCGCCCTTGCGCGCTTGCGCGAGGAGAGGGAACGTCTGGAAACTCAGCTCAAGGAATCCAGCACGGTCCTGGAACGGAGAGATAAGGCGATTGAAGAGATCGAGTCTCGGCTCAGCGCTGCCGCCACGAAAATCCGCGATCTGGAGAGAGAACAAGGAGCTGGGGAGAGAGTTATTCAGCAGTATATCGGGGGGGTAGCCTTCGTTGAATCGGCCTATGCGCTGGAGGACAAAACAGGCCGGAGAGTTCGTTTTTTGGGGATCGATTCCTCGGGAGAGCCGCTTCGCGATGTCACCGGAGGGGCGCGAGTCTCTGTGGAGGGGCAAGGTCCGGTGGTCCAGGTTCGTTCCAGCGGGACAGGTTTTTTGGTCAGGACGGGCGAAATCGTCACCAATCGCCACGTCGCAGAGCCTTGGTGGGAAGATAAAGCAGTTAAACCTTTTGTGGATTCCGGTTTCCGCCCGGTGACGGTTCTCTTCAGAGCGTTCTTTCCCGGAATCCCGGAACCTTTCCCTTTGCGCCTTCATCGGGTCTCGGGCACGGCGGATGTCGCCCTGCTGCGCTTCGACCAGAAGGGAGCGAAGCTTCCTGTCCTTAAATTGGATACCCGTCCGACTTCCGCTGTCGTCGGTAGACCGATCATTTTGATCGGTTATCCCGTCGGGATACAGGCTTTGCTAGCGAGGGTTGATCCCACTACTCTTAAAAAGGTCTTCGAAACTCAAGGCAACCGGGTCGAAGAAATAACCACCGAGCTATCTCGACGGGGTCTGATTCGACCTCTAACGACCTGGGGCCACCTCTCCGAGGTGCAGTCTCACCAAGTCACCTATGATGCCCTCACCACTTCGGGCGGGAGTGGTAGCCCGATCTTTAACACCCAAGGCGGCGTGATAGGCATTAATCAAGCTATGCTCGAGAGCTTTGCCGGTTCTAATTTCGGCATTCCCAGCCGCCTTGTCGTGGAGCTTATGGGCCAGAAGTAGATCACACGTTCTTTTTGCCGTTTTAGATGCCCGATACGCCATCTATAAGGAACTTTCCCGACCCTCTCTCTGTTTTCGTATTCAGAGTTTCTGGCATTGGTGTGAAAACAAGGGGGATGCGTTTTGGACGTCCTAGGAATAGTTTTGGCGGGCGGAAAGGGGGACCGGCTCGGTCCGCTGACCAAAGATCGTGCCAAGCCGGCTGTTTCCTTTGGTGGAAAGTACCGGATCATCGATTTTGTCCTGTCAAACTTTGTGAATTCGGGGATATACTCAATCTTTGTCCTCACGCAATTCAAGGCTCAGTCTTTGATGAGGCACCTGGAGCAGGGCTGGCGCCTCTCTGACTTGTTGCAGGACCGCTTCGTCACGGCTGTTCCTGCCCAGATGCGGACGGGAGAGGAATGGTATAAGGGGACGGCGGATTCCGTCAATCAGAACCTTTACCTGATCCAGCGGCACGCCCCCAAGCTCGTTGCTGTCTTCGGAGCCGATCATATCTACCGGATGAATATCGGCCAGATGGTCGAGGAGCATCAGGCAAAGCACGCCGACGTTACAGTTGCAGCGCTTCCTGTCAAGATCGAAGAAGCTTCTCAATTTGGCGTCATCGAGGTAGATCATCATTGGCGCATTATCGGGTTTGAGGAGAAGCCAACTGCGCCAAAGTCAATTCCTGGAGAGCCAGCTTACGCGTTGGCTTCCATGGGTAACTATCTTTTCAACAGGGATATCCTGATTCAAGCCCTTACAGTAGACAGCCACAACCCGGCCAGCACCCACGACTTCGGCCGCGATATTCTTCCCGCACTGGTCGGCGAACAGCAGCTCTACGCCTATGACTTTCGAAAGAACCGTATCCCCCTTCCCTTGAAGAGCGAAGAACCGAGCTACTGGCGGGATTTAGGGAGTATAGAGGCCTACTATCAGGCGAACATGGATCTCCGGGCTGTTGATCCTTCCTTTAACCTCTATAATCGTAGCTGGCCCATCCGGACCGTAGGCAGTGGTGATCCTCCGGCCAAGTTTGTTTTCGACGAGGAGGGACGACGAGGTGTAGCGGTCAATTCCATAGTTGGGGAGGGAACCATCGTCAGCGGGAGTCTGATCCGCGGATCTGTCATTGGTGGGAATGTCAGGATCCATAGCTATTGCGTCATCGAAGATTCCATCCTCATGGACTGGGTGGAGGTAGGGCGAGGCTCTCGAATCCGAAAAACCATCATCGACAAAAATCACATTGTCGTCCCTGGAACCGAAATCGGTTATGACCTCAATTTGGACCGCGAGCGTTATTTTGTCTCCGAAAGTGGTATCGTGGTGATCCCACGCGCCCAGCCGAAGAGCGCTTGGCTGCTGTCCAGTTCCTAAGCTCCAGCATTCGTTCACATTCGCAGGTGGTGATTTCGATAGCTGCAAGAGGAAAATAATCAATGAACGTGACAAAGTTTCGTGGGGAGCGGGACGCGTTCGGAATACCGGGCATTGAGCCGCGCTGGAGCCATGGAAGCAAGGACGGCGTAGGGACCGCGTACGCGGCTTCCAGCCGAATTTGGTTTACCCTTTGGAACGGCGTTGTCACTGAGGTCTATTATCCGACCATAGACAGGCCCCAGATCCGCGATCTTCAATATCTCGTCAGCGACGGAGAAAGCTTTTTCCACGAAGAGAAGCGCCATCTCTCCTCCAAGACGGAGCGCCTGTCCGTTCATGCCCTGGAGTACCGAGTCACCAATACTGACCCGGATGGTCGCTACGCCATCGTCAAGGAGATCATCATGGATCCTCACCTGCCTTGCGTCCTCCAGCGCACGAGAATCGTCGGCGATCCCCGATTTCTGGCCCGGCTTCGCTTCTACGTTCTCTGCGCCCCCCATCTCGAGGTGGGAGGCTGGAATAACAATGCTTATGTAGTTGAAGTGGGAGGCCGGCAGATCCTTGCAGCGGAGAAAGCTGGGACTTGGCTAGTGGTAGCGGCTACGGTCCCGTTCTCGCGCCTTTCCTGCGGCTACGTGGGGCAAAGTGACGGGTGGACGGACTTGGCCGAGAACTTTCGGATGGATTGGGAGTTCGACCGCGCGGAGGAAGGGAACGTTGCGCTTACAGGAGAGATCCCTCTTGAGGAATGCGACGGGTTCACGCTTGGACTGGCCTTGGGAGACACCCTGCACAGTGCGGCGACAACGCTCTTTCAAGCCCTCGCTATTCCCTTCAAGGACCATCAAAAGCGTTACCGCGAGCAGTGGAACCGGCCTTGCAGGAAGCTTGTTCCCCTTGAGAAGGTCTCAGGCGACGGCGGCAACCTGTACCACGGTAGCGTTAGCCTGCTGCTGGCACATGAAGATAAGATCTACCCCGGCGCGCTCATCGCTTCGCTCGCGATTCCCTGGGGTGAAGCCAAGGGCGATGAAGATATGGGTGGGTATCACCTGGTTTGGACACGAGATATGGTAAATAGCGTCACCGGGCTCCTTGCCGCTGGACACGCAGAGACCGCGGTTCGAGCGCTCATTTACCTCGCTACAAGCCAGCAGCCGGACGGGGGCTTTCCACAGAATTTCTGGATTGACGGACGACCCTACTGGAGCGGAATCCAGCTTGACGAGGTGGCCTTCCCGATTCTGCTTGCCTGGCGCTTGTACCGAGAAAATGCGCTTCAGGACTTCGATCCATATCCAATGGTCATGCGAGCAGTGAGTTACCTCATCCGCCACGGGCCTGCCACCCAGCAAGAAAGGTGGGAAGAAGCTGGCGGGTATTCGCCTGCGACGCTCGCATCGAACATCGCAGCTCTCATATGCGCAGCCTCATTTGCCCGCGAGCGCGGAGATCAGGCCACTGCGCAGTTCCTGGAAGATTACGCCGATTTTCTGGAGTGTCACATTGAGGCCTGGACGGTGACGACGGATGGGGTGCTGGTACCCGGAATCAAAAGCCACTTTATCAGGATTCATTCGGTCAATGTCCACGACATGTGCCCCAATGAAGATCCCAACAGTGGAATGCTCGCCATTGCCAACCGGCCGCCGGGCGCTAGATGGGAATTTCCAGCTAAGGAAATTGTGGACGCCAGCTTTCTGGAATTGGTTCGGTATGGAATTCGCAAGCCGGATGATCCCGTGATCGTGGATTCTGTGCGCGTTGTGGATGAGGTGCTCAAAGTCGAGACCGCTTTCGGTCCATGCTGGCACCGTTACAATCATGACGGCTACGGCCAACGAGAAGACGGTGGTCCATTCGAGGGTTGGGGGAAAGGGCGTGCCTGGCCTCTTCTTACCGGAGAGCGGGGGCACTACGAGCTAGCTGCCGGACGAAAGGTGAAATTGTTCATTTCACATGTATCTCGGCCGGCCCACGGGATCTGCCATGCCGCTTATGTGGGCGCATGCCGAGTACGTGAAGCTGCTACGCTCGGTTTATGATGGAAAGGTCTTCGACCTGATCCCGGAAGTCAGGAAACGCTACGTCGCCGACAGAAAAGAATGCAAGCCTCTGGAAATATGGAAGCCCAACCGCCAAGTATGCCACGTAAAGAAGGGCTACACTCTCCGCATTCAAGCGCCAGCTCCCTTCCGGCTCCACTGGTCGCGCGACGATTGGCAAAGCCCGGAGGATACGTTATCAAATTCCACAGGGCTTGGGATTGACTTCGTGGACCTTGCGGTGCCTCCGAGCCAGCGCGCGCCGCTACGCTTTACCTTCTTTTGGACCAAAATCGGCCAGTGGGAAGGGCGGGACTACGAAGTCACGGTCGAAGAGCGTCGTATTTGATCTTTAGATATACGGGGAGACCAGCAGAACGGAACTTTCCGGGAACTTCTACTCTTTGGCTCCAGTTATCTCATCCAGAACGACCTTCATGAGAAGGAGGCTTATTTTGGCCGACCAAAAACATCC
>JACPAM010000291.1 GCA_016180805.1 Deltaproteobacteria bacterium
GGTCAGAAGCATCATGAGCAAAAAGGTCATCAGCATCGAAGAGGAAACGCCCGTGGAGAAAATCGCCCGGCTGATGACGACGTACAGGCTCCACCGACTTCCGGTCATTCGCGGGCGGAAGCTGGTGGGGATCGTCAGTCGGACCGATATTGTCGGCGCCATAGCGATGGGAAAGCACATCGCCCTGCACACCCCGATCTATGACTTGTAGCCCGCCCGGATGATTTTGCCTGCTGCGTCCCGGCGTTCGAAGAAAATCAACCGCTTGGCGCTCGGTGAGCACGGGAGAAGTAGCCATTACCGCAAGATCGTCAACAAGCCGATCACGATAAACAGAATCCCTGATCCGAGTTTTAAGTATTTGGGATCCACCAGGCTCCCGACCAGCGAGCCGGTCAGCACGGCAACGGCGGAAATCAGCACCAAGGCGGAGCACGAGCCAACAAGGACGACCCACTTGTTGTAGCTCGGATTGGCGGCAAAAGAGAAGGTGGCCAATTGGGTTTTATCCCCCAGCTCAGCCAAAAAAACGGCGACGAACGTCGTGATGAGTTGTTCCATCGTCTTCAAACCTCCCCTGTTCAATCGCAGCTCCTCGGAGTTAACCCGACCGCCCCGGACGTAGCAAACGCCTCTCTACCCGGCCTTGGCGACCTGGCGGAATGAATGGCAATCCCGGCAGATGGCGCCCGGATTGTGCGCCACCTTATCCTGATGACAGCCGACACAAACCTCTCTTCGGGCCGCTTTCCATTCGTGTGGAACATGGCAACTGGTACATTCCGCGCCCGCGTGAGTCGGCTTAAGATGCAGCTCGCTTCGGCTCGGATGGCACGCAACGCAGGCGACGACAGGTTTAATACTTTGTTCCTTCTGATGGCATTGGGCGCAAGCGAAGGCCATCGGAGCGTCCGCCGGGCGCCGATGACACGTGGCGCACTCCACCACCACTCCCCTGCCCCGCCAATGACAGTCATTGCAACTGAGCTGGACGTGCTTCTCCTTAAGAGGCCACGGGTGCTTGAATTTTTCTGCCACCTCGACATCGGTCGGCTTTGGAACCTTGGTCTCCTGGGCGATGATGGTGTGGCAGAGCTGGCAATCCTTGCGGATCACCTTTCCCTCCGGGCTCACGTGTTTCCCCTCGTGGCAGCGGAAGCAGCCCGGAAAGAGAGTGTGCCCGATATTGTCCGGATGGGTCCTCCAGTCCACCTTCATCTCGGGGAAGATATTGGTCTTAAAGATCCTCTGGACCTCCGAGATCGCCTTTTTGATCGCCTCCCTCCTCTCCTTGTAGAGCTTGGGATATTGAGTCACGTAGAACCTGTCTAGCGAAGTGGCAATCCCTTCCATCGCCTTTTCCGTCGTGGGATAGGGTTGACTGAGGACCCCCACGGCCTCTCTCTTAATGTAGGGCAGGCTGCTGTCGATGAGCCCGGTGAGCAGCGCGCTGTCCATGGCGCCGTCCGGATCGCGAAAGATGTGGCTCGGCCGGTTGTGGCAGTCCATGCAGTCCATGCGCCGGACTTCCAGCTTCTTCATCTCCTCCGGGGTGAGAGAGAGGCTCTGGTCGTAATAATCCGTCACCCTCCCCTGCATGTCCTTCATCCTCACCCAGGGAATCTTCTGTCGCTTGGGATCGGCAGCGCCGTACCATACCTCGTTGGCGATGTTCATGTGCCAGTGGATGCCCGTGGTGAGTCCGGTCGTCGGACTCCCGCCCCCCGTGCGGATCAGCGAGCTGATCTGGCGCACGCTGTTTTTCTCGTCGTGCCCGTAGCGCGTGATGACTTTCAACTGGGCGCCGAAAAACTTCTCCGGCCAATGACACTCCTCGCATGTCTCCTGCGCGGGGCGGAGGTTCTCCACCGGTGTGGGGATCGGGCGGGGAAACTTATTGAACAGGACCGAATAGATCTGATAGGCCCCAGAGAGCTTGGAGCGCACAAACCAGGTCGCCCCGCTGCCGACGTGGCACTCGGCGCATGTCACCCGGGAATGGGGTGAGGCCTGGTAAGCCGTGTACTCAGGCTTCATTACCGAGTGACACAGCTCGCCGCAAAAGCCGACGGAGTCGGTAAACTGATAGGCGCGGTAGCTCACGGTAGAGATCAGGCCAAGAAGGATCACCGAACTCCCGACAACGAAAAGGAAAATCGCGCGCGTTTTGGGATTATTGAGGTCTAACCGGGGATAAGGGGGAAGCTCTCCCACCCGCACGCGCCGGCGCCTCTCCAGGGCAGCTCCGATTGGAATCAGCAAGAGCCCGAGGATCAGCAGGCCTGGATAGACCATGTAGGTAAAAACGCCGATGTAGGGATTCGCTTTCCCCAGGATGGCCTCAATCAAAAACATCGAGAGGATGGAGAAGAAGCTGAAAAACGCCAACCCTCCACCGACCAGGCTTACCGGGTGGCGCATCAGGCTGCGGACCCGTCCGTTCGGCATCGCCTATCCCCTTTCCCCGCAAAGATAGCTAAGAGAATAAGGACAAAAGAAAGGAGAGATCAAGCGCGACGCTTAGGGCACCAGGTCGAGAATGGGGAGAGCAAAAGCACAAAAGGAACCTTCATCGAACCGCCCCTTCCCTTGCCTCGGTCGCTTCCCATGGAGGGAGGATTTTGAGCAGGATCGCGAGAACGATAAACGGCAGGATCAGCAAGCCCAGGGCAACGATCAATCCCTCCACTCCGGCCACATCCATCTTATATATGGTGAGCCCCCGGAAACTTTTGGAAAAGAGCTGACCCCCAATGACCACATTCCATCTGGTGGCGAAGATCCCTAACTGAATCATGATCACCGACACAAAGTAAAAGAGTTTCCTCAACTCGTCGTTGAACTTCAACGACTTCACCGCGACCATGATGGCGAGAGGAATGAGCATCCCGAGGAGGATCTGGATCACCCAAAGGCTGATGAACAGCTTATCGGTGACGAGCGTCGAGAGGATCTTGATCGACTCCTCGCTTTCGTAGAGACGATGGATAAAATCGAGACCCTCCAGCGTGAAATCAACGATGACGGCATAGAAGAGATAAGAAGCGATCTTGTCGAGACACTTCATGTCGATCTGGGCTCCCCTGAGCGGTGTCAGCACCATGTACAAAAATATGACCAGCGCGATCCCCGACACGATCGCCGACATCAGAAAGACCACGGGCATCAGGACGCTGCTCCACCAGGGATTCGCCTTCACAGAACCGAAAATAAACCCCACGTATCCGTGGAGCAGAAAGGCCGACGGGATGCCGATGACCGTGATCACCCGGATCGCCTTGTGGTCGAACTCGACGGCTCTTTCGCTGATATCGCGCGAGAACAAAGACAGAGCCGCGTGGAGCCAGCTCATGGGAGGCTTCTCTTGTCTCGACCACACAACCAGGTTCTGGCGGTACTCAAACCAGATCTCGAGCAGGAGCACGGCCATCAGGTACCAGAGATAAACAAATCCGAACACCGCCATCGCCGAGCCGAGTTGCGGCGTGAGAAATATCTCGTAGGCTCGCTCGGGGTGCCCGAGATGCAACAGCAGAGGCAACGGAGCGATCAGAAGAAAGGCCAGCGCCGTCAGAAGAGAGAGACGATAAGTCGGCTGAACCTCCCTGACGTTGAAGACCTGGACCAGGGAGGCGAGGATGAAGGCGCCGGCAACCAGGCCGGTGATGTACGGATACACGACGATCAGGATCGACCAATGGATTTCGACCTCGTTGGGATAGATAAAGCCGGTGACTTCACGGAGAAGCTCGGACAACTTTTGGGTCAGCTCTTCGCTCATCGCACCTCCCCGTCAAGACTCGCATAATACACCTTGGGCTCCGTATTGAGGTGGGGTTTGAGCACGTGGATCCGTTTCGTCCGCTTAAAACGGACCAGCCGACTTGCCATGCTCTTCAAATCTCCGAAGATCCGTGCCTGCGTCGGGCACACTTCCACGCACGCGGGAAGCAGCCCCTTCACGATCCTGTGATAGCAAAACGTGCACTTATCCGCCGTCCGGGTCTCCGGGTGAAGATAGCGCGCGCCGTACGGGCACGCCTGAATGCAGTAACGGCATCCGATGCAGCGCTTGGAATCCACCAGAACAACGCCGTCTTCAGTGGCGAACGTCGCCCCCACGGGACAGACCTGCACGCAGGGCGGGTTTTCGCACTGATTGCAGAGTTTGGGCACGAAGAAACTCCGTAGAATATCCGCTTCGTTGGTCTTCTGCCTCCCCTTTTCTTTGCCGGTCTCGATGCTCTCTACGACGACGCTGCCGTCTTTCTTGATGACGTAGCGCTCCACCCAAGTCCGACAGAAGAAGGGCTCCTTTGGGACGTTGTTTTCATTCTTGCACGCGTCGATGCAGAGGCCGCAGCCGATGCATTTGTCGATGTCGATACCCATCCCATACAGGTGGTTTGCCGGATCATACCCTTCGGCGGTGGCTTTTCCATGCGCGTCCCCGACAAGGCGCCGGAGTACGCCCACTGCGGGGATAAACAAGATGGCTTTTTTAAGAAACTTTCTCCGGTTCATGATCTTCATTAGATTCGCTCCGGCCGATGGGGGTAATGGCAATCCCAACAGAGAAATCTGCCCCCGTGCGTCGGCAGGTCGATCTTAGGCGCGTCCTTTCGCTCCGATTCCTTTGCGTGGCATTGACCACAGAAGTCACGCGCCTGTGGCTTTGTCGGCCGAACGCTGCGCGGGGTCACCTTGTGCTTGGCCGGTACGCTGTGACAACTCGTGCACCCGATCAGGGCATGAGGCGAAACCGTCTTGATGTTGGCGATTTGCGCATGGCAGGCGGAGCATTCCCGCGGGACCTCCGGCGGCACCGGATCATGGGGATTGTGACAGGTGGCGCAAGATTTTAGCGGATTGTGCAGAACAGGATTGATTTGGGGAAAGCCGGTGGGCCGCGACGCATCATAACCGTGACAGAAGACGCAAAATTCCCTCGTCTTCGGCTTCGTGGGTTTGATCGAAGGGTCTTCGGTATGCGCCCGCGCAGGTCCGTGGCATGCCTCGCAAGAAACCGTCTTGTGGTAACCGACCCTGTTCTTGCCGGCCTGTTCTGCGTGGCAGGCCGCGCACACGCTTGCGCCCGCAAACTGGATATTTTTTGCAACCTCTCTCTGGACGGTAGATTCCCGGTGAAAGCGGGTGTCGATTAGAGAGGACGGCAGGACAACATATCTCGCAATGGCGACAGCCGCGATAACAACTGCAAGAACGACCGAAAGTCTTCGTATTTGCTCAGGGATCTTGTTGAGCACGGCCGGGATAAAAGTTCTGCATGATCCATGCCAAACCAGTAGAAACGCTAATTTACTAATTTTATAAGGGATTTCAACAGATCCACGAAAATAGCATTCCAATTTTTGCGAAAAAGTGGCTTTTTACTCTTTTCCCCCAGTCAGCACTGCAAAAAGGATCAGAAAGAAAAGCGCCAAGCCGATCGCAATGCTCAGGCCGCCGAGAATCCAAGAGAGATTTTTCATCCAGCGCGGCGGCGGATCCGTTTTTACGCTCGTCAAGGCGCCGGCTCCACAAAGCCGAGCGTACTCGGCGGGCCTCTCCTCCTTAAGCTCCTGTTCGCTCAACCTCCCGGTGAAGATCACCAGGTCCATTGGAAACTTTTCCGGTCTCAAGTGGCTGTTGAAAAAATGGATGGCAAAGATGAAGCCGGCGGCGAGCAAAGCCTCCTCCCCGTGAATCACCAAGGCTACGTTGAAGATCCAACCCGGGACAAACGCGGAAAAAAGAGCCGGGAACCAGAGCATAAAGCCCGTCGTCCCGATGATCGCCATGCCCCAGAAGACCGCCCAATAATCGAACTTCTCCCAGTAGGTAAAGCGGCCGAACGCTGGTCTGGGCCCCAAGCCTACAAACCACTTGAGGTGCCCGTAAAACTCTGTGAAGTCATTCGGCTGCGGCATCAAAGAGTCCGGACCCCAGAGTATCCCCGCTTCTCTCAGCACGAGGAAGCGGTAAAGAATCTGTCCGAGATGGAGAAGAAAGCAAAGGGTCAGAAGAACGGCGAAGGTCCGGTGAAAAAATCCCATGACACCAAACCCGCCCACGGTGTGAGAGAGCCAGATGGCCCATCCCGCCTGGTTGTAGCGTAGCGGCATCCCGGTGGCGACCAGGCCAAGAAAACTCAAAACCAGAAGACCGTGTAAAAGACGCTGGCCCAGGGAAAATCGAAAGTAATACTCAGCCACGGGAACTTCCCTCCTCTCCTTCTTGCGTCCCTCCACCTTTCGCTGCGGACTCGGGTGGGTCGTCTTCGTCCTTTTTGCCCGGTCGCTTTTTCGCAAACCGACTAAGAATGGGCCGCGCGGCCCAAATGGCGGTGTGAAACCCGAAGAAGAGAAACACCCCTGCCAAAAGCCAGGTCATAAACCGGGCCGCGTAGTAAAGAACCGGGTTGCGGGCGCGATCTCTGGCATCGGCGTGAGGATCATACTTGGCAAAATTAACGTTGGCCGCCGGGTGGCATTTGCGACAGGTGTCCACGATTCGATTCGCCGCCACGGAGGAGCGGGGATCCGATTTGGGAAGGATGTCGTGGGCGCCGTGGCAATCCGAGCAGCGTGCCACCCGGGTAAACCCCAGAGCGGTCACCTGCCCGTGGAACGTATCCCGGAAGGTGCGCAGCGACGCCGCGTGGCAGGTGCCGCACTCGCGAATGACGTCGAGCTTCCAGCGCTCCATTTCTACCCGCCGGATCTCATGAGCGGTGTGGCAGCCGATGCAAACGGGAGCCACCGGATTGCCCTCTTTCGCGGCCTTTCCGTGAACGCTGTCGGCGTACACCCGCAGGACTCCGGCATGGCAGCGGCCACAGGTCTCGGGGATGTTGCCCCTCTGTACGGTCGACTGCGGGTCCGAGGCGGGAAGGATGGCGTGGGAGCCGTGGCAGCTCGAGCAGTTGGCCGCCACCAAAAGGCCCCCTTTCATCAGCGCCCGCCCATGGATGGAGTCCATGTAAAGCTGGTAAACGTTCGCGATCGGGATGCCGTGGCGCTTGGCGAGCGCGGGATCGCCGTGGCAACTGCCGCAGGTCCGCGGCAGGTTCAGCGGATTCACCCGCGACTCCAGATGCCCCTTGGGCAGGACATCGTGGCTCCCGTGGCAGTCGCTGCACGTCGCCGCGTCCCGGTCTCCCTTGGCTTTGGCGCGGCCATGGACGCTTTGGACGTAAACCTGAAAGGCCGCGGCGTGGCACGTCGAGCACTGAACGCGCTTGAGCTCCGCAGCGTGCGGAATTTGCGTCACGTCACTGTGACACGCGGTGCATCCCAGAGGCGCGTGCACAGATCGGGAGAAGCTTTCGACGTTGACGTGAAGCGCCACGGTCTTTCCCTCACGGACCTTTTCTAGTCCCGGGGCTCCGTGACACGGGAGACAGACCTCCTGGGAAATGCCCTGCGCCGCCACCGAATCCGCCAACAGAACCATGGCGACCACGAAAACCGAAATCCCCACGCCAAACCACGTCCACTTGATCTTCATGCGCGCTCCTGCTCTCTTTCCCGCAACCTTTTCTTCACCCGCTTCAGACGAAAGAGATCCTCCCGCTCGCGCTCTTCCAGTACCATCTCGATGTAATCACGCCGCGCTTCCAATCGCGGCAGCGTGATGTTTTCCAAAGCGTTCACTCGCCGGCTGGTCCGCTGGATCTCCTCCGCCAGCCGGCGCAGCCTGGCCTCGCTCGCCGCGACCTCGACCACCAGATTCAATTCGTCCTCGAACCGCCGCGCCACCTCATCGATCTTGGCTGAGGTGCCGAGGAGGCTATAGCCGCGCTCCAGCAGCGACCGGGAAAGGCTCTTTCGCTCGACCCGGGCCACGCGCACACCCATGACGTCGCTCCCCTCCATGTCGATGGTAGCCTCGCCCCGCGCCGCAAAAGAGGCTGAGCGCACGGCCTCTTCCCCTTCCAAGGCCTCGGCCAGCGCCAGCGCGCGCCGGGCCGAAGCGGCGCTTCGCTCCAGCTCGTCGCTTCGGCCCATCACGTCCTCGGCGACCTTCATGAACTCCTTCATGAGCACGTTGCGCTTCTCCTTGAGCAGGTCCCGCCCTTGGATCGCGAGCCCGATCTGCCACCTCGTCGCCCGAAGCTCCATGCGGGTCGGGGAGATTCGCTCAGGCATGGCTCGCTGGCCTCCGATAGTATTTGCGTATGTACTCCCCGCGGACGCGCTTGAGCGCGCCCTCGGGCATCATCGACAGAAGCTCCCACGCCCGATCCATCGTCTCGCCGATATCGCGCGCCGAGCGCCCCTGGTCGAGAAAACGACCCTCGAAGCGGTCGGCAAAATCCAGATAGAGGCGATCTTCGGCGGAGAGCGCCGCCTCGCCGATGATCGCGACGAGCCGGCGCAAGTCCCGCCCCTGCGCGTACAGAGCATAGAGCTGGTCCGCGATGTTCCGGTGGTCTTCCCGCGTCTTCCCGGGGCCGATCCCCGCGTTCATCAGGCGCGAGAGACTCGGCAGGACATCGATGGGAGGATAGATCCCCTTGCGGTGAAGCTCCCGCGAGAGCACAAGCTGGCCCTCGGTGATGTAGCCGGTGAGATCGGGCACCGGGTGCGTGATATCATCGTCCGGCATGGTGAGAATGATGAGCTGCGTGATCGAGCCCGGCTTGCCCTTGAGGCGCCCCGCCCGCTCGTAGAGGCTGGAAAGATCGCTATAGAGATACCCCGGATAGCCGCGTCGCCCGGGCACCTCCTCGCGCGCGGTCGAGACCTCCCGCAGCGCCTCGGCGTAGTGGATCATGTCGGTCATGATGACCAAAACATGCATGTCGCGCTCGAACGCCAGATACTCGGCTGCGGTAAGCGCCAGGCGCGGTGTCATGATCCGCTCGACCGTGGGATCGTCGGCGAGGTTCAAGAAGGATACCGTGCGGTCGCGAGCGCCGCTCTCTTCGAATCGGGTGCGAAAGTACGAGGCCTCCCGGTGCGTGATGCCGATGGCGGCGAAGACCACGGCGAAGGGTTCGGACGCCGCGCTTTCGTCCCGGCCGACGACCTTGGCCTGGACCGCAACCTGGGCGGCGATCTCGGCCGCCGGCAAGCCGAAGCAGGAGAAGATCGGAAGCTTTTGCCCGCGCACGAGCGTGTTGAGCCCGTCGATAGCGGAAAATCCGGTTTGGATGAAATCGACCGGATGATCCCGGGCGAACGGGTTGATGGGGAGCCCGCCGATCTCGAAATCTCTCTCCGCAATGGGCGGGGGGCCTGCGTCTATCGGCCGCCCGGAGCCGTCAAAGACGCGCCCGAGCATCTCCATGCCAACGCCGAGCCGCGCGACCTCGCCCGTGAAGTGCGCCCGCGTTGTCTCCACGTCGATGCCGCGCGCGCCGGTGAACACCTGCACGACGGCACGATCGCGATTAACCTCCAGCACCTGGCCGCGGCGCGCCTCGCCTTCGCCCGTGATCACCTCGACGATTTCCCCATGCGCCACGCCGCTCAACCGGTCAAAGACAAGCAGCGGCCCCGAAACGCTGAGAAGCGTGCGATACTCTTTTATGTAAAGGGCTCGCGCCATCACGTTACCATTAAAAGCTTCTTGGGGGCCGAGTTATCAGGCTGCGGACGTGCTTGTCTGCCTTGTCTGCGACCGAGGGAAGCGCGAGCGAGGCTGCGGACGTCCGATTACAGACGGTACGACTCATGGCACGAACCCATCGGCCGCAGCCGAGAGCACGCTTCCCGAGGGAGCTTAAATCCATCGTCCGCGGCCTTCCTCCTTGTCCCCGAGATCGGTTAACCATCGCGCAGGCCCCCAAGCGCCGCGCGCGTGCGCTCGACAAGCGCCCGAATCTCCTGCTCGGCCTTCTCTACCGGGATCTCCTTCATGCGCGCGATCTCGCTCAGGACCGGGAGCGCCATCGCCTTGGCCGAGCCCGCCCCTTTACCCAGGGCTTCCACAAGCCCATGGTAGAAAACTAAAATCGCTCGCAGCATCCAATACTGTTTTTTCGGCGAGCAAAACTCATCCGCCGGATCGAAGGCCGACTGTTGCAAAAAGTCCTCGCGCAGAAGGCGTCCCACCTGGAGGATCGCCTTTTCCGCGTCCGGCAGCGCTTCGCTCCCGACGAGCTGCACGATCTCCAGCAACTCCTCTTCCTTCTGGAGCAGCGACATGGCCAACCGGGCCTGCTCCCGCCAATCCGGGGCGACCTCTGCGTCGAACCAGCCGCCGGCATCGTACAGAGAATAACTCGTCATCCAGTGAATCGCGGGGAAGTGGCGCCGGCGCGCGAGATTCACGTCCAGTCCCCAAAAGGTCCCCGCCGCCCGCAGCGAGGCCTGCGTCATCGGCTCCGAAAAGTCTCCGCCGGGAGGAGAGACCGCGCCGATAATCGTGACCGACCCTTCCCGGCTGTCCTTACCCAGACAAACGACGCGACCGGCGCGCTCATAGAAACCGGCCAGGCGCGAGCCCAGGTAGGCTGGATATCCTTCTTCGCCCGGCATCTCTTCGAGGCGACCCGACACCTCGCGCAGCGCCTCGCCCCAGCGCGAGGTCGAATCCGCCATCAGCGCGACATCGTAGCCCATGTCGCGGTAGTACTCGGCGATGGTGAGGCTTGTGTAGATCGAAGCCTCCCGGGCGGCAACCGGCATGTTGGAGGTATTGGCAATCAGTACGGTCCGCTCCATCAGCGTCACGCCGGCATGCGGGTCGACGAGGCAAGGAAACTCCGCCAAAACCTCGGTCATCTCGTTACCACGCTCCCCGCAGCCGACATAGACGACGATCTGGGCCTCCGCCCGCTTGGCCAGGGTCTGCTCCATGACGGTTTTGCCGGTGCCGAAGCCGCCGGGGATTACGGCCGTGCCGCCTTTGGCCACCGGAAAGAAGGTATCGATGACCCGCTGACCGGTAATGAGAGGCGTATTGGGCGAAAGCTTCTGCCGATAGGGCCGGCCCTGGCGCACCGGCCAGCGCTGCATGAGCCGAACCTCGATCGGCCCCCGGTTTCCTCTCGCCTCGATGAGTGCCACGCTCTCTTCGACACTGAGCTGTCCCTCACGGATCTCAGCGATGTGGCCGCCGACGCCCGGAGGAACAAGGATCTTGTGAGTCAGACGTGGCGTCTCCGGAACCGTTCCGAGGACGTCGCCGGGCTCCACGCTCTCGCCTTCTTTCACTGCCGCAGCAAACGGCCAGCGCGCGGCGCGCGGGAGCGCGGGCACCGCCGCGCCCTTCAGGATGAAGTGGCCTGCCTGTTTTTGGATTTCGGGCAAAGGGCGCTCCAGCCCGTCGAAGATCCCTGCCAAGAGCCCCGGACCCAGCTCGGCCGTCAGCGGCTCCCCGGTGGAGACAACCGGCTCGCCAACGCGTAGACCGATCGTGTCCTCGTAAACCTGAAGCGTCGCCTGGCCTCGCTCCAAGCGGATGATCTCGGCGATCAGTCGAGCCTCACCCACCAGGGCGACATCACCGATGCGCGCGCCGCGCATTCCTTCCGCCACCACCACGGGTCCGGCGATGCGGCAGAGCCTACCCTCGGTCTCTTTGGCGTTTGGCATCGTCCTAACCCTCATTCCCTCGAAAGCCTATCGGGGGCCGATCCTTCGGGCCGCGGCCGATGGGCCTCTACCTCGAGGAGGATCTCCACCGTTTACGCTGGGAGCCACCTTCTGAGCCACACTCCCCTAGCTTGCCAAGCATCCACCAAGTCATTGTACCTTTACGTTCCTACGTCCGCGGCCCTCTTCCTCGTCCCCCTCTGGCTTTCCTCGGCACGGGCGAACTCAACCTTCCCAACTATTCCCTCGAAAGCTCCTCAGGGCACAACCGGGAAGACCGGCGACGTCCGTTTTCGCGACCGCCCGGGCGACCGAGGGAAGCGCGAGCGAGGCTGCGGACAAGCCCTTCGGGATTTCAAATGGCAAATTTCAAATCTCAAATCTGAGATATGAGATCTGCAATCTGAGATTCCGAGCCTCGGAACGTGATGCGGAAGCCGATGGCGCGCCGAATCATCTCGGCGATCTCGCGGCTGCGGCGCTCGCCCACCTCCGTCGGCATCCCGCTCGGCATGGCCACGACCACCGGCCGGGTGCTCCCGATCACACGGCGGCGGGTCGCCTCATCGAGCGCGCTCAGATGACCCGCAGCGATGGCGATGATGCCCATGTCCGGCTCATGCATGAGGGTCAAGAGGGCCCTTTTGGCTTCCGCCGGTGAGTCCACGCCGTGGACTTCCACTCCCGCCAGGGCAAAGCCCGGCGCCAGCACCGGGTCGGTGATCACTGCGAGCTTCGCCACCGTCCTACTCCCTGGTCCACCAGATCATCTCCTCGCGAATCATTTCCGGCGCCCAACCCAGCTCCTTTCCCTGAGCAATCAAGCGAAGGTTGGCGATCTCGTTCGATTTGGCCCAGACGTAGCCGATCGCGATAGCGATGCTGAGCGGATCGCGATGGAACATGCGGATCCCCTTGAGCACGAGGACTTCCTCAAGGCCGCGCTCGAGCACGCCGGCGTCACCGCTTCGCCGATATGGCTCCAGGCGGTTTTGCAGCGAATTCCCGTACGGGTTTCCTTCTAAGAGCGGCACCATCGCCTCGACATCCGCCGCGGCGCCGAGCTCAGCGAGCAGGCGCGGCGGCAAGCTCCCGCCATCGATCAGCAGCGCTGCGGTCTCAGCCAAGCCGTATCGGGCCTGAAGCGCAGCGCGACGATCGCCAACCCCACAGAGGCGGATCAGGAGCGAGAGGTTTTCCACATCGATCTCGGTCTGGAGCATCTCGCGCACGAGCAGATCATCGCCGTCGCGGCCCAGGCCGCAGAGCGCGTCGCGAAAACGGCTCCGATGGAGTTCGGTCTCCACTCCGGCAAGATCGCCGCCCGATAGCCTGAGCGCTCGGGCGAGCGCTCCGCCGTAGGGAAGCCTCCAGGTGAGCATCAACTCCGCGGTTGCCCGGATGGTGGGCTGCTTGACCAGCTCGCGCAGCTCCGCTTCCTTGAGCTCGCCGGCGGGCACGAGCGCCCGGAGAATCTCCTCCGCAGACACGCCCCGCGCCTGGCCGCGCAGAATAGCGATCAGATTGAACAGATCCCAGCGCGAGACGAGAAGCCGCACAAGCTCCCGCGGGCGGCCGTCGAAAAAGCGCGTGATCGCGCCTACCGTGCGCACAGTGTTTCGGCTGAGCCCCTCGGCCACGCATTGGATCCCTCCGAACTTCACCAGCGCTGCCTCGATCTCTTCCCTGTAGGCGGTGTGAACGAGCGCTTCGATGAGCGCCTCCACGCTCGCCGCGGCCAGCAACGCCTCATAGGCCTGCCGATCGAGGAGCGCGGCCTTCATAGCCCGGATGCGGGCATTGCCGTAGCCGTAGTCACCTGCCACCAAACCTCCTCCGAGCTTAACAGGTGAGCCAGTTTCTGCCTGAGCTCGCCGTGCGCCCGTGCCAAGCGCGCTTCGACGGTGTTGACGATCCGGATGCTCCCATCCGGCGTGCTCGCCCGAAGGCCGCCGAGAGCCCTGAGAGAAGAGGCCATTTCCACCTTGATGCCCAGGGCAGAAACAATGCGGCGCATGAGCTGCTCGTCCTTAGGATCGATCTCGAGCTTGATCTCGGAGCCCAGCTCCGCTACCGCCTCTCCGATCAGCCCCTCCAGGTATCCGGCGTAGCGTGGCTCGCCCCGAAGACGC